>NZ_JBQSVT010000026.1:0-64590 GCF_052376555.1 Specibacter sp. AOP5-B1-6 | reverse complement strand
CGAGTCGACTTGGTTGGAAATCATCGGTGAAGTCCTCGCGGCCCAAGGTGCCGAGCGGACCGCGCACGAGGTTCGCGACGAGGAACAGGAGAATGCACATTCCCTGCACCGTCTCGCCGCTGAATACGACTACCTCGCCCAGATCGCGGCCGCAGACGACCTGCGTACCACCGTCGACCATGTGCTGCCAGGACTTGCGAGCATCTTGGAGTGCTCACCATCGTGGGGTGCGGCTGTCGCCGCCTGGAGACGCGCCACAGCCCGTGATCCTCGTGCGGCCGTAGCAACGCTGGAGCACACCATCCGACGCCCCGGCGACGCCGATGACCTCATGGCTGTCCTGCATGCACGGCTCCGCCTTCTCGGTGGCAGCACATCAGCTGGCCTCGATGATTGGTTGTATGAGCAGCTCACCAGTAGCCGGCCAGATCTCGCGGACATGATTGCCCAAGTACGCAGCCTCGCTGCAGCCAGAGTCCAGGAGCTAAAAGTGAAGGTACTGGCCGGCACCGACACGTGGATACAGCGAGTAGACGGCATGCTCCCGAGCAGCACAACTGCGATAGACCGAAACACGTTGGCGGAACAAATAGCCATCTACAGGGACCGTTGGCAGATCGGGAACGACCCGGAACCGTTGGGCCCTCCCACGGCAGGCTACGAGTGGGAACGCACCAACGACCGGCGGCAGCTCGACGCAGAGCTGGCCCGGCTGCAAAGCACCGCAGCGACCAGCAATGGAACAAGGGCCGTGAAGGTTTCCGTTGGTGCTGCCCTTACCAATGTCGGCTGGGAAATTTAGAATAAGAGCGGAGGAGGCAGCCATGGAAAGCAACCCGATGATCAAACCGCAGCTCAGCGGGGGCCTCCTTGTCGCAACGACCGTCGTTATCAGCGTGGCCCTGCTGTACTTGGTCGCCGCGATTGCCATCGCGTGGCCTGGATTCCAGAGTGTTTGGATTGCGCTCAGCGTCATGCTCGTGGCGGCAGGCTTCGTTTTCTGGCGCTGGTCCCGGCGGGTTCAGGACCGGAGACAGTGGCAGCAGTTCGCCAACAGGCAGTGGGAATACCTAACCCGGATCAAAGGTGAACATGAGGCCACCGCCGAGATCACCGTCCTCAGTTTCGAAGAAATCCAACCGACTGGCTCTTGGGCAACCATCCGCTGGAACAAGTTCGGCTACGTTCAACCGGTCTGGATCGAGAACGGAACGTTCGCCATCTGGCCCGACTCAGTCCTGCTCATCCGTCCCGACCCGACACAAATTCAGGTCGGCGCGCCCTGGCCGCCAACTTACTACCTCCGGTCCCACGCATGTTTGGCTATCGCGCCAGCCACAACATCGTGATGGCCATGTGATTGCCTGACCGCCATGCCGATCTGGTGTCCTCCACGACAGAACTACTGGTGTTCACGGATGTAGGTAACTCCGAAGGCAGCTACTTGACGGAACTCCTGCTTGTGGAAGCTGAGGTCATAGTGACTATTGGAGCCTTTCTGGAAAATATCGAGACCTCGTCCAAGCAATATCTTCCATCCGTTATCGGCTCGGATCGATCGATCATGAATCGTCTCATCCCATGCAACATTAAATTTGATACCAAAAGCTGCCGCACTACCCTGAATATAGTCCAGCATGAGTAGTTGACGATGTTCCGGGTCAGAAGTGTCCTCTTTTGTCACAAGAGTCACCGAAATCTCTTCTGCAGGTTCCTTCTTCACCGCAAGTAACGCCAGCAGATCCACTAAGTTTCGGCCTTGGTGTGGGAGCCGGATATACGGGTCAATAATCGAAATCTCGGACGACCCTTGCAAATATGGCAACAGCAGTGTGTCGTAGGAAATACCACGCTGATTCTCCTGGAATTCGAGATGCCCCTCTAATAAACTTTCCGATGCAGGTACACCCAACGACGCTTCCGGGACCTTTGTCGGCGAGGCAACGCTGCCCAATTCATTCGTAGTTGCCGCGTCCCCATCTATTTCGCTTTGTTGAGTCCGGTAGTAGGTGGGGAACTCGTCCTCTTCCAAAGTCGTGACAGGGCGCCAGCCAGCAACTTTGTCGGCATATCCGAATTTTACGCCCGGCATCGTCTTGTCCATACGGAGGATCTGGTCTTTGACTCGCTTGCGACCTTCAACCGCGAGACGTAGGATCTCTTCGATCTCATCGGGGCCGGCCTTCTCGTGTGGGTAAAGCAATTTCATCAACCCCGAGAAGGTCTTGTGGATGCCGTCGCGGTCACGGGTCGAAATGTCTGATCCGAGGGTGAAGTACTTTTGATAACGGTCCGAATAGTCCAAGTTACGCATCGATTTCAGCACCTCAGCAATGTAGTCAACTACGAACCCATAGCCATCGGAGAACATCTCGCTGCGGATCGGCTCAACTTCCCAACCCGGTATGTAGAAGTGCAGGCGATCGAGGAAAGCGGGGTCGTGGTAACTCTCCGGCAATTCATCGAAGAGGTCAGAATGCTTGAGCATGTACGGCACGGTGTGCGACGTGTTGCCGACGAAAACCATCGATGCCTCGGCACCGAGCGTCTCCACGCCACGGGAGAACGACTTGTTCGCCATATAGTTCTTCATGATGTCGACCAGCGCTTTGTCGGTACGCTTCTTCTTGCCCGCGAACTCGTCAAACGCAACAACGTCCCAGTACCCGACGAGACCGAGGCGACCGTTCGCGTTGTTCACGAACAGCTTCGGTACAGTAACTTCTCCCCCTGAGATCAGCATGCCGTGTGGCGAGAACTCCGAGTAGATGTGCGATTTGCCCGTGCCTTTGGGGCCCAGCTCAACAAGGTTGTAATTTCGCTCGACGAACGGGATCAAGCGAACCAGCTGCAGCAGCTTTGCACGACGACCAAACATCTCGGGGTCGAATCCGATCGACTGGATCAGTAGGTCGATCCACTCGTCGGTGGTGAACTCTGCCCGCGCGGCAAGGTAGCCATCATAGTCGAAGTTCGACATCTGGATCGGCTTGAGCGATCCGAGGATCCACGGCGAGACCCTGGCATCATCAGAATGGAAATACTCAACGTCGCACAGGCACCAGACCCCTCCCACGAGCAACTTCTGGTGAGCATTGACCGTACAGGAATCAACGATTACACCATTGATACCCAAATTCGCGAAAGAGGCTTGGTAGACGTCGTCTTTCTCGTTAAGGGTGACGTTGACCTTGTCAATGATTCGGTAGCGACCCTTCTCGCGGATCTTCGATTTGACCAGCTCGGACTCGTTGCGGTGAACGTAGTGCTCGGCGAGGATCTTCCGGACTGTGTCGATGCCCGCCTGAATCGTTGCCTCATCATCAGACGCCGCGTACTGCCCGAGTAGGTATTCCAGCACATAAGAGGGCACGATTGCGTTGCCCTTGACTGCCTTGACAAGGTCCTTACGCACTACCGCTCCAGCAAAATGCTCATTGATCTTGCGATCCAAATCGCTCTGCGAAGCAGCCGTCGGGGCCACGGTGTCCAAGACATCCGAGCCAGGCACTGTCTGTGTCTTATCGATATGGTCGCTCATCAATGTTCCTTAGAAGTCGAAGTCCGTAGTGAAGGAGCGTTTGATCGTGTACGGCGCGCTCTTATATTTCTTCCACTGGTCAGTGCCTTCGATCGGCTCAGACAATCGGAACTCCACGCCCTGGTTATTCGCCGCATCGGCGTCCTTGCTCAGCAGCAGCCGGACGCTCTGGAACCGGTCACGTCCCTCGGAGCTCTCCGCATCAAAAAGCAATTCCGGCTCGTTCGAAATAAGATCGCCGCCGAAGTACAACCCCGCACGGAGTTTCCGCGCCGGGCGCTGATCCGTAACCGCGCTTTGCTGGTACAGCTTCACAACAATCTGGCCCGTTGTTATTTTGTCTGACTCCGGGTGGATGTCAACGTTGACCGGCTCTACAGTGTCGGACCGGCCCTTGTTAATTGAAATGAGAGGCACCACGATCTCTTGAAGGGAGGCGCCGCCGTGGACGAACTGGAAGCCTGCCCCGGGCTTGGTGATCCGGCAGATCGAGTTCGGGATCTGCACCTCCAAGTCGCTCGAAAGACCCACCTGTTCAGGTAGGAAATGCCGGAACGCGTCGTCGGTCTTGAGACCGCGGCCAAGGACGTATCGACGGTTCTCAACCACGACCTTGTCGCCCTGAGGCTTGACGGTCAAGTTGAACTGTGGAGCAAGCTTGGACTCTTGATACAGAAAGCCGTGGTCGGCCGTGACGAAGATGTTAGTCGCGTTCGCATTGGCGAGCTTCTTGACGATGTCGATGAGTTCGTCAATCGCATCTGCAGCCGCCTTGAAGGTGCGGTGCTCTGAGACCGCCTTGTCACCCGTTGCATCAATCGTGTCGTGGTAGACGTACAGTACCTGATTTGCGCCGTAGAGATCTCGCCGCTCAACCGGTTTCATCTTCAGGAAGTCTTTGGCCTGGATCGCCGAGCCGCCCACGGCAGCAAGGATCTTCGACCGATTCGCTGTTCCATTGGAGGGTCGGCCATCAACGAGCACCGGGTCACCGCTCTCGGAGTGCGCCAGAGTCTTGTGCGGCAGCAGTGAAGCCATGCCGAGCTGAGTGTAACTCGGCAGGACACCGAGCATGGCCTCGATCTTGGCATCGTACTTATTCTCGCCGCGGATCTTTGACGTCAATTCATCGGCAACCTCATAACGCATCGCATCAGAAATGATGACGACAGCCTTCTTGCGTCCGCCTCGAACGAGAGGCGCGATATGGCGGTCGTAGAATGAAGTTTGCGAGTTGATCGCTGGCGACTTCCACTGCTCGACCTGGTCAACCTGCTTCTGCCAGCTCATGCCGAGTTGGGTGAGAAAGTCGGTGACGTAGGCGTTTTCGACCTGCTCATTCAGTGCCTCTAGGGGCTGTTTGAACTCGGCCGACTGCGACGCGGATGTGTACTGCCTGTACAGTTGATCGACTCTAAACAGGTCATCTCGGTACCGGATGAGGCCCTCGTCGAAACTGGACACGTTGAGTCGCGCGGAGCGGATTGCCGGGATGAGTTCAGCCGCAGCGCCCAGCGCTGCATATAGTTTGGCGTAGTCGTCAAACCATACGCTTTCACGTCTCCGGCTGCGGATCGTCTCGGCCACGTCCCGAGCTGACATGGTCTGAGCACCGATTCCCTCAATCAAGCGCCGGATGATCTCTTTCTCACCTATGTCGAAAATATCGGTGGCGACAAGCTCGGAATACGTTGACTCCACTGCCTGCTGCGCATAGTCGAGATCAATTTCAGCCTGACGAGCTAGTTGCTTGACGGCATTGGCGCTCCTCATGGAGTCACGGAAGCTGCGAAAATCGATTTCGATGTTACGCGCAGAATTCGACGTTGTAGTCTCGAACCCATCGCGCGCTTGCTTGAACATCCACAGCACGAACCCTGCAACACTCGGCGACTCTGATTCGTAGCCATAGATTTTCGCCGCCCCACCCCAATAGAAGTCGGTTAGACGTTGGGCCAACAGGGCCCCGTAGCCAGAGATGCCATCGGCGGCATGCTGCACCAGCAGCGTGCGAGTGAGCTCAGAGAAGCTGTGCTCCTTCTGTCCGAGCACTACTGCGCACATCTTGGCCTGGACCTTGGTGAAGTCATCGTCAGGGCGCAGCAATTCTTTGAACTTCGCAATCAGTTTCGTGTCGCAGAAGAACTTTTCGTGCCCGTCAACCAGTCCACTTGATCCGGCCGCAGTGAGTCCGAGATCGGCTTGCATGAGTGCACCACGATCAGCGGTGAAGATTCCATACGCGAGTTCGAGGTCAAGCAACCAATTTCCGGTAGCGCCTACAAGCGCGCCTTGGCGATATATCAAGAACTTCGAGTCCGGCTCGGCACGCAGTACACGGTACTTGATCGCGAACTCGTCGTTCTCGGCACGAAGAACGATCACTTCGGTCGTTGCGTGGGAATCGAGTTCAGCGGCGTAGCTGCCGTCGGGGTCATGCCACACCACGATGCGCTGCTGCTCGAATCGCTCCGCGAGATGAGTTTTGATTGAAAGTGCTTTGCTCACTCTGCCGCCTCAAGACCCGTGATCTTCTTCAGTGCCGGGTAGAACTTGGGGTAGTTTGTCTTCACTCCGTCATCGAGGTCGATCGTGATCTGCTGGGTGGCCAGCGGGTAAAGCACATCATGCTCATAGTCGCGAAGTTCAGCGAGCACTTTGCGCAACCGGTCGGCTTCCTTCTGGTCCTTTGCCGAGGCGCCACCTGCTGCGGCCTGTTCGGCGTTGGTGAGCGCGACTTCCAGCTTGGCGCGATACTCCCGCAGATACTCGTTCAGCACTGTGGAGACCGTCGATGGGTTGTAGCGGTGCAGATAAATCAACGCATTGAATGAGCCGCTAGGGCTGGAGAACATCCAGTAGATTGGGCGTTTCTTGTACTTCTGCACATGGTCGTCATAGAACTTCGACTTACCCGCCCTATTAATGAAATAATCACGAAGCGTCTTGACCCCCAAGGATTCCTCGACGAAACGTAGGTTCGCCTCAAAGTGTTCGGATCCGAACACGACACGGAGAAACTCGCGGAACCGCTCGACGATGTCATCCTCAAACCAACCGTCATCAACGATCGGAATCACGTTGTCGGCATCCGGGACGAAGGTCTCGGACGAAACACTTGCACGATGTGTCTGCAGTGTTGAACCTTGGTCGGCCAGGATCAGACCTGGCTTGCTGAGACTATAGCGTCCGAACATGCAACCTATCGCATACGAAACAAGCTGAACAGTGAGATCGAAGTTCTCACTGCCTGATTGCCCCGGCGAAGCGAATGGGTTGTTCCGAAGCCCCACATCAGAGAGATCTTTCGGAGCAGCGACCCTCCACTCGCGAAGCCCGAAGCTAGAAGCAACAGTTCGGTCGATCTCAACCTCAGATTCGCGAATTTTCTGAACCCGTGAGGAAGCGCTCTGTCTCACTTCCTCGAATGCCGCCTCAATCAATCGATGCTGGCTGGTTAGGCTCAATGGCCCTAAGAACTCCAACGATGTTTCGTTGGAATCCCAGTCATATTTGGAAATTGACACAAGCTCTTCAGCAATTTCGCGAAGACGTTCAGAATCGATCTGGCGCGGAACAGGAAGCGAAGCAATATTCCCCTCTGTGAAGTTTAGCGTTGGCGCATACGCCGCAAGCACGTCCTCAATTACACTAGAATTAAGAACTGCCAAAAGGGCAAATAAATCTCCCTGTATATGCGGAAAAAGTGCCCCGGCCGCCCCATCGAACATATAACCTGCAGGTACATGCCTGAAAGAAGGGCGACCCGAGGAAACCTTAGTCCAAGTTATAGATTCTCGAAGATAGTAGCTGGGGTTCCTCACTACCGACTTTGGGTATGCTCGAATTTCCGCCCCTTGATCTTGCCAGTTGACAACGTGCTCAACATTTCCGAACCACTTACGAAATCCACCGCCTTTATTATAGGGGTACCACTTCATAACCGCTGAACTACCGAGTGTAGTGCGTTCAAACGAAACCTCCCACCAGGCCCGCATGAATCTCGGCTTATCAGCCGGAGATAATCCCTGTCGCACATCCGCTATTGTTTCAAATTTCTCCGCTTCCCCTAGAACAGCCATAAGCTCCAGGCCAAGCCAATAAGAGATTGGTGCGCCGGGGACTCGTACGAAATCCAAGGCCGAAGCTACAAAACGCCGCTCAGAAGAAGGATCGTTGATCGCATCCAAAAACGCTATCCGCTTTTCATCAGAATTCAAAGGTGTCAGCCTTATGAACGGCGCCTTACGCCCAGGGGCGTCTGTCTTTGCCAGAACAAAAGCCGCATTAGCACCGAAAATATCTGGATGATTTGATACATCCCGGAGATGCACAAAACTATCGAATGAATGGCCCGCGAGAATGTCCCTTCGAAAATTTTCAAAGCTGACAATTGACATCCAGGTATCGCCAATAACCTTGGCGATGTAGCCGCCAGTGACGACCATTTCCAGTGATCGAAGAACAAAGCAGCCGTATAGGTCCTGTTTCCCATCAGGGTATCGGTCCTTGACATACGACGCGAGAATATCCTCCATATATTTTGATCCCATATAAGGCGGATTGGCGACGGAAACGCAGTACTGGGTGGAAAGGAATTTGGCCTGATGAATCACCTGCTCGGCACGTCCCAGGGCGTCTTCCACGAGAAGGTCTCCCCCGGAGTCGAGGGGAATGACATACTTGCCCAACCGGCGTGTCAGCACCGGGTCTGGTTGGATGAGCGCACCAAGAATATCGGCATGTTCGAACTGATTCCAAAACGTTTCCTCGTCATGGCGGTCGCCATCGCGAGTGGCGAGAAAGTCCAGCTCTTCGGGTCCGAATGAGATTGGTTCAATGACGCAAATCTTCGGCTCAATCTGTTTGCTGAAAAAGGTGCGCTGCCTGGCCCGAGCTTTCATGGCCAGCGCAAAAGCGGCGAGGACCCCGGCTCGCATGTCGATCTCGGCGCCGAAGAGATTGCGCGTGAGGATTAAGCTGGGAATGTCGGCCGGCGCGTAGCCCTCCTCTTCGTAGATGGAATAGAGCAGATCGAAAGCGTAAGTGAGCATGTGGCCGGAGCCGCAAGCAGGGTCAATTATGGTCAACTCTTCGGGTGTTGAGATCCTCAGAAAGTCGGTGTCTTCTTCAACAGGGGAGATGTAGTATCGCATTTGGTCAATAAGGCGCGAGGCTGGCCTGTTGAGCATCCATAGACGCCCTAGAGAGTTTTCGACGAGGTATCGGACGATCCAATGAGGAGTGAAGAGCTGAGTTGCTGCGGGAATCTCGTCCGCCCCTCTTTTGGCTTTGCTATCGAAGATCTGTTGTTTTCGCTCAGATGTGTAGAACTGATAGAGCCAACCGATCACCTCGACGTCCTCGCACACTTCTGCGGTGAGCACCTCGCGGACACAGGTCAGGATCGCGCCATCTGCGAGAAGGCCTGTGGGCACGAGTAGCTCGGTGTAGTCACCTTCGCGCTCGAACATGAACGGCATCGATTTGTGCCAGTAGCGGCAGTACTCGGTCAGCAATAACGCGTATGCCTCGCCCTCGGCATCAGTGCTGCGGCGGCTGCCATCGAGTAGACCGATAATC
The DNA here is from genome assembly GCF_052376555.1 of Specibacter sp. AOP5-B1-6. Taxonomy (NCBI): domain Bacteria; kingdom Bacillati; phylum Actinomycetota; class Actinomycetes; order Micrococcales; family Micrococcaceae; genus Specibacter; species Specibacter sp. AOP5-B1-6. The sequence goes on along the minus strand of NZ_JBQSVT010000026.1, from coordinate 55,466 downwards.
GCTTCTGCTTCGTTTTTAACGGTAAAAACTTCGGCATCTAGGTTGCCACGCTTGGCATCGGCGAGGATCTCAGGCTGCCCATGCATCTGCCCTTGCGCAGGCGAGACTACTCCGGCAGCCGTGTAGCCACAGGCGTCCATAAAGCGCAGCGCGACGATGCGGTTGAACCAGGTATAGGCGACTTTGTCTATCACATGGTAACGCCCGTGCGCGGCGATCTCTTTTTCGAGTTTCACTACCGCGCTGGCGCGTTCGCTACGGGCGACAGACCCGGGTGCGAGTATTGTAGTTGCCTGTGCGTCGACGGCTGCGAGGAGGTCACGGCGCGCCTGTGTTGCGAATCGCTCTAGAGGTTTAGTTTCCATGTCGTTCTCGTCCTAGAGCGCGATGCGCTTATTGTCGTTTATGGTCGCGAGCAGTGTCGCACGCAGCCTGTCAAGGTAAGTGTCGATGTCGTTTATGGTTTCGAGCACCTCACCAGCACCTGGAAGAGCAAGCGTGTTGATCGATACGGTGTGCTTCACCGGCACTGGCGCACGGCCCGGTCCGCTGCTGGGCTCAGGGGTTGGCATGGGAGCCTGACCCGGTACGACTTTGGCGGCTTCCAACTCGTCAAGGATGGACGGGTAGACGATGTCGGCGAACTGAGAGGCCAGATTCCTAACCGCCGGGATCTGTGTCTCGCGTTGTACCCGCTCGAGGACGACCTGCGCCTTGCCCGTCACCGACTGCTGTGCCTTCTCCGTGGCGCCAGCATAGGCCTCACTGTCGGGTACCTGGCGCCAGCGAGTCATGATGTCGTCGATTGCAGCATCGCGCTGCCCTTTGATCACCGTTCTGAGCTGAGCTTCCAACTCCTTCACCGCAGCGCCCATCTGCGTGGTTCTGTTGCCCCGGAAGATGTGAGGATCATTCAGGGCCAATGCAATCGCATTCATAGCCCCAGTGGGCAGGTAGGCCATATTGGCCTGGTTTGCCTGCATGAATGCCAGAGCGCTTTCGAAGATGCCGCGCTGGCTGCTGTTTGGGTGCAGGAAAGCTTTGATCGGGTCGATCACGTTGTCCTTGGCTTCCATCAAGTCATCAGCGCCGCGGAAGTCAGTGATGAACCAATCGACTTTGTGCTCGCTGAGTTCGGTGAGCATTTGGATCGGCTCATCGAGCTGGTCAACAAATGAGTAGTTGGCACCAAACCGCAGGGCCTTGAGCTCCTTGAGCCTAGACTCAAGGAGCTCCTTTCCAACACGAGCCAGCTCCAAGGGGTCCTTGGAGATTGCACCGTCGTCTATGAAGTCAACGACGAACTTCCGGAACGAGGTGACGACCTTCATGTCAAATATACGCTGCGGAGCGACAACCATGCTCGGGAAACTCTGAGTGTTGCGAAGGGCCCCGGGGATCTCTGTGCGGGCAAGCACCTTACCATTGAGCTGGACCTCGATCTTCGACTGGCCGGCAAGGTAGGCAACAACCGCAGCAACCGACCGCTGGTCCCATCCGAATGGCTTGCTCGTGTAGCGCTCCACCACCTGTTTCATCGTGACCATCTCGTGGCGCTTACCTCGCATCTCGAGATGCCCGAGCAAATCACTCCCTGGTACTTCCAGGATGCTGGCCGTCTCCTCCATGAGCGAGCCGTCGGACAGATTTACAAGGCCAACGAGGCTCTGCTCGTCAAAGGTCTTGCCTCCCAGCATGCCAAGATTTGTGTAGGTGGCCGCAATGACCCGTTGAAAGCCGTCGTTGATCCGCGCCACCGCGTCTGACGACGTAACGTCGAGTATGCCTGCGTTGTAGATCAAGGTCGAATTGCCTACAGCACTACGGAGTCGTTCAACGATCTCCTTTTCTCGCTCGGCGTTCTGCGTGCCCTTCGTCTGCAAGATTGTCTGCTCGATTGCAGTGCGGCTGGCGCCTTGTGCCCGCTTGACATACTTCTCTGTTTTCAGCTGTAGTCGCAAGTCGGCGAGGATCCGGTCTACTTCGAGAGGAAGCGCGACGCGGAGTTCGTCAAGCCCGGCACTATGGGCCTTGATCTGGTCTAAGCTGAACCCGGTCTCAGGACTGGTGAAATGCAGCGCCAGTTCGTGCTGCTTGCTCATCGCTTGCCCGTCCAGCTTGAACCCGAATGGGAAGTTCTGGCCGTTCTTGCTGTAGGTAACCTTGGGTAACTTAATGACTGAGGCAGTGAGTAAATCGGAGAACTTCTTGGAAACCTCGGAACTGTCGATGTCGACGTTCTTGATCTCCTGCTCGATCTTCTGCTCTTCATTCGTTAGGTAGTCGTAAACGTCGCCGTTGCGTTGGATGTATGTCTGTGCTTCCAGAGCGGCAAGAGCTATGTTGACGTCTTTGCCCAGCTGTGCAAGATCGGTATCAAAGCGGTTGTAGACCAGCACGGTGAGGTTACGCGGCGTGGCCTTGAACGTGTCCACATACTTTACGAGGAACAATGCCTTGAGCAGCCGGACCGCGAGCGGCGGCAGCGATGGGCTGCGCTCCGCTTCAATGATCGCGCGGTGGCTCGCTGCTTTCAGAGCGGATCGGATGCCTTCGAACATTTGGTCGAACGATGCCAAATGGCCAAGCGATTCAGCAGCGAGTGTCCGAGCAACTTCCTGAACGACTCCGAGCATTGACCGCTCACCCACCGAGCTGTTACGACCCTCGAAGATGTTGTGGTCACTGATGCCCTCGATCGCTGACTGGAACAACGGGAACTGGTACGTCACGAACGGGTATGTGCCTACAAAGTGCGTTTGGTCGCGATAGTTCGGGTAATGGCGTCCCTCAACGAAGTCGAAGAGCGTCCTGAAGTTCGTATGTTCAACCACGTAAGTCGCTGCAAGGTCTTGTTCGGAGGTTTCAGTCTTGGCCAGGAGGCGCTTCCGGATGACTTCCTCGACGTCCTGACTGGTGAGCTTGAGACGGTTCTTAAAGCGGGCTTGGATCTTGGAGAAGTCATTGGCCTGCGACTTGGTTCGGTCGCCCCCCACCTTTTCCATGTCTTCCTGAGAAGTAACGAAGATCCATGACCTACCGTGGCACCTGGTAGCAAGCGACTCAGCAATGGTCTGCAGGTTCAACATCAATTTGGTGTTGGTACCGATGAACTGACCGACCTCGTCAACGAAAAAGTTCAGCCGGAACCCGTCGGGTTGCTGACCGAGCCAGAGGGCAACTTCGTCGGCGAAATCGTCAATGGAGACCTTATAGTTGGCGCTGTACTGGCGGATGATACCGGGACTCTCGGTGCCGTTGACCTCGGTGAAGGCCTGGTCGATATGACCGGCTTCAAGCGCGGCCTGCTCACGTCCCTGCAACCACGGGATGCCAGCGATTCGTTCGAAGGCTGACTTAAAGGCTATGTATTGGCCCCGGGAGTCCAGATCACGCTCAAAGCGGGCGATGTGGCCTTGATTCCCGTAGTAGCCGCGGGACTCATCGAAGATCTTCACAAAGACTCTGAGCAGGGCATCGTTTTGGTCCTTGGAGATCAAGGTCGCCTTTTGGTCAATGTTGAACAGCAGGCTCTTCCCCGCGATGCGGTCAGCTTTCTCGATCAGAGCAGGCAGGAATGCATCCTCGGTCTTGGATCGAAACGACTCCGAGACCTTCTGGCGCGGGAAGTCATGACCGTCGATGTCGCCCAGCAAGTGCGCGAGCATCTTCAAAAGGTGTGACTTACCAGAACCAAAAAAGCCCGAGACCCACACGCCGTTGGCGTTCGTGTAGTTCGTGTACGCCTCTAGCACATGCTCAATGCCTTTGGCTGCTTCGTTGGTGAGAACGTACTCTTCGACCTCTGTGGCGAGTTGTGACGCGTCATCGGCCTTGATAACACCCTCAATTGCACGGCCGATGGGTTTGGCGAAGATGTCGTTGATCAGTGTCATGGTCATGGTTCCTGCTCCAAAATGTCCTTGGCCCGGTAATAGCTGTCACTTGTGCTGAGGTTGAGTGCGCGAAGCTGATGTCCACCTGTCTGAGTGAACTCGTAGGTTCCCGGGAACCACGCAAGCATCGGACGCCCAGTAACGACGCTTTGCAAATTCTCCAGCACTGTGTGGGTGCGGATGAAGGGAAAAACTTCGCCGATGCCTGTCAGGAAGACGATGTCGCTTGGCGTCTGTGAGATGAACTCGCGGATAGCGGGTGCGAGGTGGTCGTGTGGGTCGAGCATCCCCTGCAAGACTTCGCGGAATTCGGACTTGTCCATCTCCGGCTCCAACGCGAGAACCCGTTCCCATACGCCACGCTCTACTAGAAGCCTGACTGCGAGATCGTACAGATTGATCTCTACGACGCTCAGACCGTCATCGCTGCGGAGCTTGTTCGACACCCTATCCCGCATGTCTTCAACTTCAAGAGCCCAGGCAGGTGGGTAATGGTAGATGAAAAATGGCACCTCGTTGGAGAGACCCTCCATCTTGAGGAACCGTTCACTGCGCAGCACATCATAGACATGAGTCTCCTCCGCTTGGATGTTCCGTCTTTCAGTTGTATTCATCGTGTGGCCGCCTCGATCGACAAGTTGGTTGGGAAGAATCGGACGTCGCTCCGAGCCTGTCCGACGACCACCTCGTGGACGCGTTCCGAGAGAACGGCGGGGACGATCTCCCCTCTCTCGCTGAGCAGCCCGGACTCGTGGAGCATACGGAAGAGGTTCTGCCGAAGCTTAGCGCGCGTCGACGGTTTGAGTTCATCGAGCTCAGGATGCCACAGACCCTTTTTAACTATGAAGCGTTCGAAGTCTTCGAAATCGAGAGTCGGGGTGAGTAGTAGGAACCGCTCGCGAAGAACCTCCTCGGCAAAATCTCCGATCAGCTCGTAACGACGGCACGCGGCGACCCACATCAACTGACATCGCTCAGTCGGACTCCCATCTGCAAGGAGTTCCAACTCGGCATCGTCAAAAGTGCTCAACCGTTGGATCGTTTCGCGTGTCACACGAGCGCTCGACGACACCGTCCGCGACTGCAAGAGGTTTCCGTTCGTGACAGCGTTCCGCACCTCCGTCCAGTCTCGCTCACGTAGATAGACGGTCGTGATCACGTCTGCTTCACGCGCTAGGAGGCCACCGCTAGTGAAAGACAGTGCGAAGCGAGCATGATCGTTAGGATCGGGTGCCAACGGGCGCCTCCTTCCAGTTGGTGGGCAGTGGATCAGGACATTATTGAGCCCCAACATTGGGGTCGGTGGCTCGGTATGGCAGGATCCGTCAGCTCGGCCCTTCTTCGTCGAAAGCGGCCGCACTTCCTCGGCGAACCCAGTCATCGACCTCGACTGTCTGAAACTTCCACAGGCGGCCGATCTTGTGGGCAGGCATACCCTTGTCGGCGATCCATGTGTATACAGTATCTTTAGTGACTCCAAGGTGAAGGGCAACGTCGTCAGCGGATATCCATGGCTCGGTCACATCGGTCCTCCATAATCACGGTGGCCCGTAAGCGGCCAGCTATCCCCATGCTACCGGATTGAGCCGGTTTTGTTCGGGGTTATCCCGGTATAGGCGGCAAGACCTCGACCGCTCGGGCTATGGGACTTCGGCCTGGCTCATTCAAAACTTAGCCAAGCAGGTCTGTGCGGGATTCCAACGTCTTTCCCGCCGGCGCAAAATTCAGTTTGGCAATGAACTGCAACGTGACGATACACCCGATGGCAAAACGAATCGTGGCATTCTCAAGTGCGCTACCGCCCAAAGGCCGGCGGCGCGCAACTGTTATTGCTATGCGCGTTTTCCGCAGATCGAACACTCAAGACTGACGGCAAGTACTGCACACGCGCGCTCTCTCGACTTATCACCGGGCGGATTGGGCCCAGTCGCCCGCCAACCCCGGACGGGTTAGTTGTTTCAAGAATCGTTTTGGCCACGAATGTAACTCGGCCCAGCACGGACTTGGCAATGTCGACCCGGGACGTGGGCTTCCTGTCCCGAGTGCAGCGGAGTATCGAGTCGGCCTCGGCTTCCAAAACGGCGTCGGCCCATCCCGCCAAGTAACCAACTGACTGCTCACCGCGGTCGATGCCATGAGCCCTGAGGACCACATAGGCAACTGACTCAGCTTCTATTTCAGCCAGGCCTCGGTGTTCGGTGCTGCTCCCATAAAGGGCTCCGATGGCGTCACCGGGAACGTGCAATGAGGCGTGGGCAAGTTCGTGTGCGAGCGTTGCAACACGGTCTTCAGCGCCCAGCCAGGACCCGACGCTGATGAGGCGGCGTCCGTGGTCGATGTAGCCGTCCGCCAATCCTGCCTGCTTCTCTGAGACGACGATGTTGTAGCGTGCGTTTCGCGCCACTCCCGCGAGGGACTCCCACAGTTGCGTGCATGAATCGGTTTGGAATGGCACATCTGCCCGACCGGCAACGGGAACAAGCAAAGGCTCCCCCTCGGTCTGCGACACATCGAACACTGCTTGGCCACGCCATCCGACAATCCTGGATCGGTGTTCACCGTCCCCGGGTTCCGCAGGTTCAAGATCCCGCGTGCCGGCGGCCTTGCCTTCTTGATCGTCAGGTGTGATTCGGGCGGTTCTTGGCGCAATCACATACAGGGCGTGTTCACCTTTGAGAACATAGCGGCCGTGACGTTCCCACTCCTTGTACCCCGCAACCAGGGTCGGCTTCACTGGGCTTCGTTGGGCCATCTGCATCATCAACAGCGCCACGTTGCCTCCTGAGTACCGCCACATGGTCGCCGAGGCATCGAGGAGCCGGTGCCATTGCTGCGGGTGGTCCACAGCGTCCGCGAGCAGTGTGTAGAGGCCGTCGGTGAGTTCGGTAACGCGCTGTTCAGGACTGGGGTGTGTGGCCGGCGGCGCTCCCCCATTTGTTTGAACTGCTGTCAGCCATCGTGGTGTTGGTTCGGATGTAGTTTCCATGGCTCCATTCCTCCGTTTAATGCCCAGAATCGGTGGTGCCTGAATCCGCACTGCCGGGTGTTTCCGAATCGGACTGCTTTGCCCCGTCCACGCCGGTATGCGGCAACCCCGTCATAGCGGGACCGTCGTCAGGCAGTCGGCGCACGGGTGGCTCTCGGTGTTTCTGCAAGCTGACGCACCCAGCTGTCCTGGTCAGGTCCCTCAAGCGGACGACGCTGTGCTCCATGCGCTCATGAAAACCCAAGGGGCCGAAACCGCCATCGTCCTCGGTGTAGGAGGCCTGCTCCGCCCGCTGCAGCGCATACAGCTCAGCCACAATGTCCGAGTGCCTCCACCAGCAGTCGGGGATCACAGAGGTGGGCAGGTGGTAAGTTTCCACGAGCCAGCGAACCCAGCTGCCGAGGTGGTTCCACACTGTCTCGGCGGTGCGGGGGTCCATATCCCGCCACCGGTACGTCATGGGTACCCGCTCGGGTCGCAGGCCGCGCGTTGAGCCGAAGAGCAGGGCAGCGAAATTGTCTTCGGCACCGTTCTCGACGTCGTATTCAAAGGATTCGTCCTCGTCCATGGCTATGACTCCTGTTCTCCTGCGGGGATCGGTGTTTGTTGTTCGTGCTGTCGTTTGAGGTGGCCGGTGAGCAGTTCGAGCTCGGTTTGCTCCTTGGAACGACCCAACTGCGCTGCATCCTTACGCTTGTGCCATTCACGCAAGTCCAGCAGGATGGGGCGGCTGCGACGCCCGAGCATGATGGCCGTACCGGCCGGAAGCCGGCGGATTTCATGCAATGGGATTACCGGCGACTCCCTGATTTGTTCACCGTCCTGGCGACCTTGCGATGACCAGGATCGGGTGTTGAACGTCAGTGTCCGTTCACCGATGAGGCCGGCGAGTGCGCGGAGGTCGCGTTCGTCCGAGCCGCCTCCGAAGATGACCTTGATGATGGCGGCATCCCAAATGGTGGCGGCTTCGTCCATGGACCAGCCGGAGCGGGCCTGGGACAGTGACTGCAGAACGACGATGGTGGAGATGCCTATGCCACCACCGTCCGACAGCACCACCGGCAGCCCCGGCCATGGGGAGAGATTGGCGATTTCGTCGAGGATGAGCGACAACGGCGGGTCAAGCCGACCACCCGCGCAGACGAAAGCCATCTCCCTGGCGGCGTAGTCAATGTCATCGATCAACGCGGACAGGAAGGGACCGGCAGCGGCCGCGCCGCTCTTGGTCCCGATCAGGTAGAGCGTGCCGCGTTGTTCGATGAAGGCTTTGGGGTCGAATTGTTCGCTGCTCTCTCTCGGGTTCAGAGCAGCCAGGACCTTGGGTGAAGACAGCGGCGCAGCAGCCGCGGTTACGCCGATCCAGGAGTTGGAGGTGTTGCGGGGGTCGTCGTCGACGATGCCCATCAAATCGGCTTGCCAGCCCAGTGCAGCCTCGGGCCGTCCGAGGATGTTGAGGGCTTCCCTGGCCAGTACGGGGTTTGATGCCCAGCGGCGAAACGACGAAACTCCCTCACCCGAAAGCGCAGCGGCATGCAGCAAACATTGCAGCACTATCTGCGAGCGCTTTTGCCAAGCTGCGTTCTCTCCTTTGAGTGCGGCGTCTGCAGAGATGACAAGTGCTCGGCGGGTGGCGACGTCGGGGTCTTCGCAGCCCCTCACTGGTGACCAGCGCAGGGTTGTGGGCAGGCCGGACATTCCTTGTGGGTCGAAGACTGTGACGGGGCGGCCGTTGGTGGCGCGGGCTTTCATGGTCACGACGAGGTTGTCTGCCCGGGTTGAGGTGGTGACGACGGCGCCGGGTGCGTCGAGGATGGCGTTGATGATGACGTAGAGGCCCTTGCCGGAGCGGGGTGCGCCTTGGATGACGAGGGATTCTTCGGTGGAGACGTGGACGGTGACGCCGCGGGATTTGCCGATGGTCCAGGAGACTTCTTCAACTTTGGGGTTTTTTGCACTGGGGCGGGTGTAGCGGCCTCGCTTCAGTGCTGCCTTGGCGCCGAATTCGCGTGAGATTTCAGCCCGCCGCGCCACCCCATCACGGCTGAGGATGTCCTGCCGGAGCCAGGCCCCGGATTGGCGCCAGACATGCCAGCCGAGGATGCCTGCGAGCGCGGCAACAGCTACGAGAACAAGGACGGGTGCGACGATGAGCCAAACCTGTCCGGTACCGATACGACATGGGTCTTGGGCGGGCAGGATCCATTGGATCCGTCCACTGAACAGGCCGGGCAGGACGGCGGGGCTGAATTCCCACGGCGCAGCCGAGTTGCAATGGGCTGAGTAAGCCATGTGGGCGGCTGCCTCAATGAAGAGACTGAATCCCACATAGATGGTCGTGGCAACGAGTCCGATGGTGACCATCGGATTTCCATCATCCAGTCGCCGGGGCATCAGAGCATCCGTTCATCGGTGCCGAACACCGCCAGCTCGTCAGTTGTGACCTGGTTCGCCACAATGAAAGACCGATTGCCGACCTTCCACAGGCCCACGCCCTTGGGGAGTTTCTCTACGTGTTCGCATTCGGCTTCGGTGAGGCCAAGTGCTTCCTTGGTGAGTTGCATGGCGTCGTGCTTTTGCCGGTAGATGACCCTGGTGTCGGCTTCGGTTAGCAGGCCCAGTGCTTTTTGCCGCAGGCCGCTGGTGCTGTCGCCAATCTCGTTAAGGTCGGCGATCTTGTGCATGATGAGCAGGTTCGAGATTCCGTAGCCGCGGGCCAGGCGCCATTGTTCGCTCATCTTGGCGAGCATGTAGGGGTCTGCAAGCATCCGCCAGCCTTCGTCGTAGACAACTATCCGCTTGGCCCCGTCGGGGTTCGTCACAGCTGCTTCCAGCCAGGTCGCGCCACAGGCAGCCGCTAGGGACAGTGCCTGTTCCGAGGCGCCGATCAGGGCAGAGGTATCCATGACCATAATGGGGGCATCGGCGTCGAAAGCCACGGTTGAGGGTGCATCAAACATGCCTTCTAGGTCGCCTGAGACTGTTCTGCGCAGTGAATGTCCGACGCCGGTCCCACCGTTGGGCCCGACGAGTGCGGCTGTCGCTGGGGTGGGGTTAAGCAAGTACTCCAGCACCATGGGCAGCGTCGGGGTGCTATTGGCAGCTACGGCATCCGTCAACGCCATATCCAGTGCCGTATGTTCCACCGGGCTCAGCGGAACACCCGGACGCATAAGCGAAACCAGGGCCACGAGCAGGTGCCGGCGTCGCTGCCGCACCACTGCCAGCCACTGTGCATCGGACAGCGCGCTGGAGCGGGGGCCAGCGTCGAGTGGGTTGACCCTGGTCGCCCGTCCAGGCCCTACCGAGATGACCTTGCCGCCAGGGATCGCGTTGGCTACGGGAACCCATTCTCCTTTCGGATCCGACGCCACAGCTGCTTTGCGTCCAAGGGTGATGGAGCGGGTGACCAGCGACTTCCCGCACATGGACTTTCCAGTACCCACGGTGCCAATGACCACGATGGACGGACCGCTGATGAAACCTTTGTCGTACATGACCCACGGGTCGTAGCAGAATGCGCCGGAGCCAAACAAGTCGGTGCCGATATAGGTTCCCTCCGGGCCGAGACCCGACTCGGTGAGGAACGGGTACGCTGCAGCCATAGTCAGGGTCGAGGCCCGGTGCGGGGATGGGTGCACCCTGTGCGGGCCCCAGAGTGTGGATCCTTCCCGTTTGCCCCAATCCCCAGCCAGGCCGCTGCCTCCTGTTTCCGCTGCTCGCTGCGCCCGCAACTCACGCAAGGAAAGCTTGGGCGAGGTGTCCAAGGAACGTTCGCGCCGCCGTCGTACTTGCCGTTCGTTATGAGTCTCGCCGGCGGGAGCAATACTGACTGTGGCAACGTGCTTGTTCATTTCAGGCCCCTTCCCAAGGGCAGTGCCCCGGCGATGAACGCCGGCCATTGCTGCCCGGCCATAAGCCGCAACTCCACGAACGACCCTGCGGCGGCCGACTCGAGTTCCTGCCGGCAGCGCGACAGCTCATCGAGAGTGCCGGCTGTGATAGTTACATAGGCTGCGGGGCGGACATCCCCATGACCGGCGACGATCTCTTCCTCACGCTGGGAGACTTCTTCCTCTTCGGCTCGCTGTTCGCGGGTTAGGGGCCGGTCCAAGCGGGCGTTGATTCGACGGCGCGTGTCATGTGCCTCCTGCGCCGACCGGATGTCCCGGAGTGCCTGGTCAGTGGGCACTGTCCGGATCACTTGGGAGATGGTATGCCGGAACTCCCCCACATAGATCAGCGGTTGCAGGAACCCTGGATAAACCTGTTGACGGGGCCACTCTGCGACCCAAAACGTTTGGTGGAAGCCGGAATCAGTGCGCAGGTACGTCCAATGCTCGTCAGCGGCCATCGGACCCGGAGACACCGATGTGCTGCCATTGCTGCCTCCGGTTGATGCCGCCCACTTCGCCACGGCTTCCGGGTCAAAGGCCCCGCGGACCATAGCCGTCACAGCAGTGTCTGACAACCACTCCGTCACCGTCACTCCGTGCGTTTTCAACCCGGTACTAAAAGCCTCGACTTCCGAGCGAAGAACGTGCTCCAATCCGGCCATGGCGCCGCCTGCATCCTTGATCCGGCGGTGCGCCTTGGCCGTATCAAGAACAATCGTCATGATGATCTCGTGACTCATGGCAGACCCTGCTGCTTCGATCAAGTCCAGATAGGACTCGTCTCCCCACTGTGCGTCGGCAATTCGTTCCGGGGGCACGGCACGCTCGTAGTAGGCCCGGAGCGCACTGGATGGGTAGGGAACCGTATAGTCCTGAATGGCGATCCGGGCAATGGCTGGCCGCCGGGCCATGGCCGCCTGCACCCTTGACCAGGACTGGACGGCGAAGGCTTTGTCGTCGTTGTCCATGAGGGCAAAGGACGTGGTGGTGCAACGCAGCGAGGCCATGGCCTCATGCCCGTCGCGGTCCAGGACGAATCCTTCGCCACTCGCTGTCGTGCACAGTTCCAGACTGCCCAGACCGCCGGGCAGTGCCATGGTTCCGACCTTCTTCGGTTGTTCCGGGCGGGCCAGGTAGCGGGTCTCGTTCAACACTGAACGCAGAAAGAAGATCGACGCCGTAAATGCCCACACCGGGTAAGGGATGCGGGCGTATTGCAGGACTCCGAACAGCATGAGCCCCAGCCACACCGGCGCCGTCAAGATGAAGGTCAGTGGACCTCCCATAGCCGATGAGAGGGCAGCAATCAGCATTCCCAAGGCAACCAAGGAAAGCTGGTACCACTGCAACCCCATAAACAGTCCATGCCGTTCATGGCGCGGGAATCGAACAGGCTGCAATACGCGGGTGTCTTCAGTCATGATGTCCATCTCCATGGGTGGGAGGCTTATTCGGTAGTCGCTTGGAAGGATCAACAGGATAGTTCGGTGTGGGCGGTGCTGGGCGGGGCAGTGGACTCGTTGGGCCGGCCTTTGGCGCAGGGTTCGGACGGTCCGCCTTCGGCGGAGCCGGCCGGGACGCTCCTGCATTTTGTGGCATTGCTGTGCTACTTGAGGTTCCGGAGCTCCTGCCGGGGTAACGAGACGTAGTTGGCCCTGTGGGCGCGGGCGGAGGCGTCGAGGCGGATCGGCCAGGGGCAGCAGGCGGTTCGTGGCCATTCGCCGGGGCACCGGATTGTCCGCGCTTGGCCGATGGCCCCGGCGGCATGGGCCAGGCCGTGGACGCTCCCGATCCATGCTCCGGTGCTCCTGCATGGGCCGAGCCATGCGCTTTAGGGCTCGAAGCTGTCGGGCCCGCAGCCTGTGAGGGGTTGCCGATCCATGCCTTGCTCGCCCCTGCATGCATAGCGGCGGGGTGCAAGGGTGTTGCAGAATGCTTGGACGCCACCGGCGTCGGCCCCTTGCTACCTATACCTGGCATGTGCAGTTTGCCGCCAAACTGACGACCAAGCTGCCGGCTCGTGAAGCTTCCGGCCCGACTGGCAACATGGCCGCCACCTGCCATCTGGGCAGCGCCGGCAATCTCACCGCCGGCAAAGCTAACGAGCTTGAGGGCCATCAGTGGCGCCCCACAGGCCAACACCATTCCCACGGCGCCAGACGCAAGTCCGCTGAACGACGTCGAATCCGCAAACAATTTCACTGCCACCGCAAGGACAGTCGCAGCGAGTGGTTTCGCAATCAACAGCGCAATGACCGTCTCGCACCACATCCTGCTCCAGGACTTCGTCTTCTCCCAGGGCAGGAGCATGAGCGCCACCGGAGCAACAGCGGCCAAAACAATCAGCGCGAATGACCGAAAGATCATTGAGCACATGAGAATGAATGCCAGAATCCACACGACGAGAACGGCGATCGCCGTCACGACCACTGCCCCGGATAGGTCTCCGTTCGTCCCGGCGCTAAGGGACACGACATCCCACTCACGTCCAGAACCAGCTTCGGCTCGCTGGAAGCCGAACAATCTCATGAACACCACATACGGATCTTTACCGAGCGATGCGAGCAAGGCTGTGGACGCCGAATCTGTGAAGCTGGAGAGCTTTGCCATGAGGTTCGTCGCCAAGTAGACCAACGGGACAGCCAGCGCGCCGCCAAGAAGGGCGCGGCCGATGCGACGCGGCTGTTGACTGACCAGCCCTGCGATGAGCTGGATGATCATGACCACAGCCAAAGGCGTCATCATGACAACTACCCACCAGTTCGTCAGTCCACCAACAATGCCCCATTCCGATGCGTCAATGTCTGAAACGCCGAATGCACCAGAGATAAACGACCACATCCACGACGCCATGCTCTCGAGGATGCCGGCGATGTAGGAGGTAACCGACGAGGCGAAGTTGTCGTTCGCTTGGGACACGATGCCACAGCCGGGCGGCCACCAGCCGCCCATGCTGCATTTGACCATCGGTAGCATGGTCCACGCCTAGAATCCGAGGTTGAACGCGTTCTGGGACCACAGGATGTAGCCGTTGATGCCGCCCAAGATCGCGGCGACCGGTCCCGTCCAGAGTAGAATCATGCCGCCGCCAGACGCCAGACGCGAGGATTGGCTGAGCTTGCCAGCCAACAGCATTGCGGCCCCGATGATCGCCACGATGGCTATCACGATGAACGCGCCGACGAGGATACCCCCGCCGATTTCTTTAAGGGACTCGAGGAATGGGAAGTTGGTGTTCGGGGTGATCCCGGGATCCACCGCGGCCAGGTACAACATTGTGAACTCCAATCGATGGTTGCCCACATGCGTGGACGTTTTGTTCACCTGCTTCATGCCTGCGGGGAGGGAAAACTACATGACCGTGACCGTGGCTGTCTCAAGGCAACAACCCTATGGACCTTCGAAATTCGGTTTCATGTGCAACCTGCTAGCAACAAATTCACCTACAGATTGGGACTCTTGTCTGCCGGGATCAACGCGACGTATCCTTCCCAATGTCGCCCCTGGCTAAATTCACGTTCTGAGGGTGCACCACGGCTGTGCTGGCTCTACATCCGGTCACCTGGCTGACGATGCATTGAAAAAGCTAAGCCAAATGACCGAAGCCGAAGCTTGCGTTTTGCCCGCCTGCTCCGCACACTAATCTCAGGCAGGATAGCGGCACTCACAAGGGAGATCATGATGATCGCTGATTTTTGGCGCACCCCTACGAAACGGCTGCACATGAGCCCAGGGGTAGCAACACTGGCCGTGCTTGTATCGGTACTCCTGCCACTCATTTCCTCAAGCACTGTCGCAATAGCTGCCACACCACCTCAATCTGCGTCACGATCAGTTCAAGAAGTTTGCCAACAAGCAGATTTACTTACAGACAAAGACGAGCCACAAAAGGCATTGGATCTTATTAGAGAACTGCGCAAAGAGTCCGCAACCCCCGGTCCAGGCACTTCCAGCCCTATCGGGATCACCTCTACTTCATGTGCACAAGAAATGCTTAACGCCCAATATGCGATTGCAAAAATAACGAACATTAAAGTACCCGCCAAGGGATTCCCGAAAAATTGGGAAAAATATATAGGCATGTGGTCCCTCCCTCCTTACGGTGCAGGACTCGGACTGGTTGTGATGATCGCCATCAGTATAATATTAGCTCGACTACTTTCACAGGTACCCATAGCCGAGCATCCAAAATCACGAAGATCGCTCCGCGTTACCATCACTTGGGTAGCGTCATTGCTGGTAGCTGGCGGAGCGATCTGGCCCACGATTCTCTTAACGAAGATTGCTACCGGAGTTCCCGTACAATCTACGTGGATATATATTTCCTTTATCCCAATTACAGTTGGCACACTCACTCTGTCTTGGGCATTTGCACAGCGAATGAGAATGCGCATTACAGTAAGAGATGCAAAAGGAAAGATCACAGAACCACAAACTAGTCAAATAGTAGCGCTGCTTCGCGAGCTTGGAAATAAAAAATCATATGGAGTCGACGTACCCCTTGGCACAGGAACTAAGGCACTAACAGGATCAACAGTAATCGGAACGCCAGAGAACCGGATTATGGCCATTCTGCAAGTTGTGTTCGAAAACATAATTGGCATCACTCCTTGGCATGTTATTATTGATTCAGTCAATGAAGACACGCTAATTGTAGTGGTAATGCGAAACAGCCGCTCTAAAGGAGCCGCTCACCTAAATCGGAAAGATCTGGGACTCCATGAACCGCCGACAACTGACGATAGTTTTGGGGCCCTCCGAGGACAAGGTCCAGATTTACACAAGATGGCCGCCGCCGTCATAATTGCCACGCTAGCTATGAGCTACAAGGACTTCCAAAGTCTATGTGGCGCGACACAATGGAAAAGCATCGGTTTCCAATACATCGCTGCGACAGACTACATAGGGGACAGTGAAGCAGCCAAGAGACTTCTGATCAACGCGGTGCAGATAGACTGCAAGAACCTACCAGCCTCCCTAATGCTGCACGAGAGATGCTACAAAATTCCTCACGATGCCACACCCGCCGAGAGTGGGGAAATATTGCACGAGTACGCAAATTGGCTACTTAAACAAGGCCATAGTCTACGTGATGCTAAAACAAAGAAAATTATTTCAGGCTATGAAAATTCATACTTCATTTGCCTCAATTCATATCTCACGACTGTTAGAAACCTCAGAAATATCGAAGGATTTAATCTGAGTCACAGCGACGCTCATTTAGAAGCCGATGAGCTAATTGCCGCATTAAGGCCGGATTCGGCACCGTCCAAATCCGCCCGCGCTATAGCGGCTCTTCACAATTCGGGGTGTAGGTGTGGTCTGAATCCGCTGGCTTCGAGGAGTGCGCGGGCGATGTAGTTGGTGAGGTTGCGGAAGCCGAGGGCCAGGCCACGCAGGTGCTCGAGGCGACCGTTCACGGCTTCGGTAGGTCCGTTGCTCGTGCGCGGCCGGTCGAAGTAGGCCAGGACGTCGCAGGCGCGTCTGGTCAGGGTGCGGCCGAGCTTGCGCAGTTCTACCAACGCCTCAGGCACACTGTCGGCGAGGGCGTCGATCACGGAGCTCATCTCGACGCGGCCGGCTGCCCGGTCGGGGTGACGGTAGGCGGAGATCATGCGCTGGTAGATCCCCAGGTGCACTCGACTTGCACGTGCCGGTCCCCAGCGAAGAGCTTGTCAAGGCGCTCGTGCTGGCGGTCGGTGAGCAGGTCAGCCCCGGTGTGCAGGGTCCGCCGCGCGGTGTAGAGCGGGTCGCCCTTGCGTCCGCGGTGTCCGTGCAGTTCCTGCTGGACTCGGCGGCGGCACTCATCGAGAGCGTCCCCGGCCAACCGGATGACGTGGAAGGGATCCATAACCGTGACGGCGTCCGGCAGCTCCTCGGTGGTGGCGGTCTTGAAGCCCGCGAACCCATCCATGGCCACGACCTCGATCCCATCGCGCCAAGCCTGGTCCCGCTCGGCCAGCCAGTCCTTGAACGCCTTCTTCGACCGACCTTCGACCACGTCCAGCAGGCGTGAGGGCCCGGTGCCGTCCCGGACCGGGGTGAGGTCGATGATCACGGTGACGTACTTGTCACCGCGCCGGGTGTGCCGCCACACGTGCTCATCGACCCCGACGACCTTGACACCGTCCAGGCGGGTCGGGTCCTCGATGAGCAGACGCCGGCCCTCAGCCAGGACCGCGTCGTTGGCGGTGTTCCACGCCACGCCCAGTCCTTCGGCAACTCGGGCCATCGACAGGTGGCCGACGACGATCCCGACCAGACCCCACCGCAGGCCGGCGCGGGAGATCTTGGCCCGCGGCGGCGCCGCAGCGGTGGTGTCCTGACGCCACACGTGCGAGCACTCCTTGCAGCGGTAGCGGCGCACGGTGAGCACCAGCGTGGTAGGGCGCCACCCGAACGGCTCGTGCGCCAACTCCCTGCTCACCGTGTCACGGGGCACGCCCTGGCAGCCGCACCGCCTGCACCAGTCGCCCGGCTCCACGACCCGGCACGCCAGCACGGACCGGTCAGGCTCGAGCAGCTGGCCGGTGACCTCCAGACCGAGGCCGTCGAGGCGGGTGAAGGTAGTCAGGTCAGGGCGCGTGAAGGTAGCGTCAGGCACGTCGAGGTCTTCCGGACGGGTTGTGTGAGAACTCCCATCATCGGAAGACCTCGACCCTCACCCCGACACCGACGCGCCGCCCCAGGTCGCACCACAGCTACACCCTCATCTGTGAAGAGCCAGGAAAGTGATCGGATGGGCCGCCTCAGCAGACCACCCCTCAAGACTTCTAGCCTTCGCCCGTGGCCTAGTTGCAGCCGTATGGCTACCTACCTCTCCAATGGCAATTAACGCATGGATAATGCCTGCGTTTACAACCTTGGGCGAAGTCACTGTAGCCGTGCGGACGGGCTTTGTGACGTTGCCGTTGTTGTCAGGGTTTGGCTCAAATCGATGCGTTCCCTTTTCTGCCAGTCTTCTCAGTAGGAGCCCGATGTCATCTGCCAGGCCGCCGCCGCACTTAGCACTATACGGCTCGTTGCCTTTAATTCTGTTCGGATAGGCCTCCACGACAAAAACACGGAAGCCATATGCTCGTGTCATCGCTACAGGTCACCGATCCTTTGTGTTAACGAAAGGAGAATAAAGTCTGGCTCAGTACTCCTGGGATCATTCATTCGTCAACCAGCTTTCGTTCCGTGTCCGCTGACCGACCCGGCGAACACCTCTGCTTGTTCCAAGACGAGTTCGATGGCCTTGGCCTCCGCATCAGGTGGATAGTCGTGCTTGGCGAGGATGCGACGGACCTTGGAGCGCATCGCTGCCAGCACGGGCTCCTTGAGGTTCCAGTCGATCGTTGCTGATTGCCTGACAGACTTCACGAGCTCTTGAGCGATCGCCTTGAGTGTCTCGTCGCCCAACTCCATCACCGCAGAGTCGTTCTGCACTACCGCGTCATAGAAAGCGACCTCGTCTTCGCGCAGCCCGAGCTCCTCGTGCCGCTTCTGAGCGGCGCGCATCTGCTTCGCGAGCTTCACCAGCTCAGCGATGATCTCAGCGGTCGTCAACGACCGGTTCGTATAGCGGTTCACGGCCTCATCGAGCATCTCCGAGTACTTGCGCCCCTGGACGACGTTCGTGCGCTGCACCGTACGGATCTGGTCGTTCAGGAGACGCCGTAGCAGCCCCATCTGAAGGTTTGGCTTGTCCTTCTCCGCAAGCGAATCGAGGAACTCATCGCTGAGGATCGAGATCTCAGGCGTCTCGATCCCGGCGAGCTTGTACACGTCCACGACCTGATCAGCAGTGACCGCCTCGTTGAGAAGTTGACCGAGCGCGGTGTCGATCTCGACCGCGCCCGAACCGCCCCGGCCGGAGTCGGGGTTCTGGATCTTCAGGATCGCTGCTCGGACGTCCGTGAACAACCGGACATCGTTCCGAATCGCCGCCGCCTCGTCGCGCGCGCCCGCCAGCGCGAACGCGTTCGCCAGAGCCAGGACCTGGTCATTGAATCGCGATGTCCGGTCTGGGTCTGCCATGACGAAGTCGAGGACCTTCGCGTACTCGTTCAATCGCTGTGACGCTGTCAGCTCCGGGGAAGAGTCGAACTGAACTCCGTGGAGGAGTCCGCGCACGATGTCGTGCTTCTCCAGCATCACCTGGACCATCTCGTCGATGGGCACGCCTGCCTGATCGCGGTCGGACGGCGAGTACTCGCTCAACGCGTTCTGGAGGTTCGCGAACACTCCGATGTAGTCGACGATAAGCCCGCCAGGCTTGTCGCGGAACGTCCTGTTGACCCGAGCGATGGCCTGCATGAGCCCCGCGCCCTGCATGGTCTTGTCGACGTACATCGTGTGCATCGACGGGGCATCGAAACCGGTCAGCCACATGTCACGGACGATCACAAGTTCCAGCGGGTCGTCCGCGTTCTTCGCCCGCAGCTTGAGGTCCTTGCGCACGTCCTTTGAGTGGATGTGCGGCTGGAACTCAGCAGGATCAGACGCGGACCCGGTCATGACGACCTTGATCTTGCCCTGTGCCGGGTCATCCGAGTGCCAATCGGGCCGCAGTGCGACGATCTTCTCGTACAGCCGCACGGCGATCCGGCGGCTCATGGTCACGATCATGCCCTTGCCGAGCAGGGACTCCCGGCGCTTCTCCCAGTGCTCCACGATGTCGCGGGCTACGAGGTCAAGTCGTGCCTCCGCTCCGACGACCGCCTCTAGGGCGTGTCTCCTATATTTGGAGCCATTGGAGGATGGCGTGTAGGACTGTGGCTGACCTGCAGGTGACGGCAAGCTTGTCGTACCTGGTGGCCAGACCACGCCACTGTTTGACGCTGTTGAAGGAGCGTTCCACGACGTTTCGTCCCTTGTATGCCTCTGCGTCAAAGGCGGGTGGACGGCCTCCCTTGGAGCCCTTCTTCTTCCGGGAGGCGATCTCGTTCTTCTTCTGGGGGATCACTGCCTTGACGTGGTGATCTCGAAGGTATTCACGGTTCACGCCCGACGTGTAGCCCCGGTCCGCCATGACCGTGTCGGGTGTGGTGCGGGGCCTGCCGGTGGGCCTGGGGACGTAGATGTCCTTCAAGGTGTCCTGCATCATCGCGCCGTCGTTGCGCTGGCCTCCAGTGACGACCATGGCCAAGGGACGCCCGTTGCCGTCCACGACCTGGTGGATCTTCGTGGTCAACACCCCGCGCGAGCGTCCAATGCCGTGACCTGCAGGCTCATCCTCGCCCAGCGGAGAATTCTTGTAGTTCGATGAAGCCCCCCGTGTCCTGGTCGGGGCGCGTCGTGTTCGTGGCGTGTTGGTGGGCACGGTTGATCGTGGCGTCAATGCTGACCGTCCAATCCACTTTCCCAGCCGAATCCGCTTGGGCCACCACCTGAGAAAGGACACAATCCCACACGCCCCGCCTCGCGTAGGAACGGTGACGCTTCCACACCGTCTGCCACGGCCCATACCTCTCACGAGGCAGGTCTCTCCAAGGAATCCCCGTCCTGTAGCGGTAGATGATCCCGTTGACGATCATCCGACTATTCGAGAACGGGCGACCCCGACGCCCACAGTTCGTTGGCAACAGGGGCTCCACACGCTCCCACTGCTCATCCGTCATCGCCTCAAACCGAGACTTCTCATTCACCCCGCCAGTATCCCGCGACCCTCACCTCACATATAGGAGACACGCCCTAGCCAGGTCATCGAAGACGATCAGTGCGGCGGGAAAGAACTCCCGCAACGCCGAACGCAGGCGCAAGACGTGGCGGGTCCGTTCCCAGATCAGGTTCTGGTGCGCGCGGGCCGCGAGCTTCACGCCTTCGGCCAGGGCCGTGTCGCCAGCGATCGGGCGGTGATGGGCCCGGTCCAGGCGGACGAGCTCTGCCAACAGGTGGGCGTCGGCCCGGTCTGACTTGGCGCCCGACATCGAGTGCCTGTCGCGGTAACGCGACGCCATCCTTGGGTTGATCGCGAACACCTCGTAGCCGGCCGCGACCAGCGACGCGACCCAGGCTCCCCGGTCGGTTTCGATCCCGACGACCACCGGCGGCCAGGCGGCTGGATCACCGTCTGGTTCGCCCAGGTGATGGGCGATCAGCTCGTGCAGTTGCGTGATCCCTGCCAGTCCTTCCGGCAGGCGTTTGCGGGCCAGGACCTTGCCGTCCTCGTCGATGATCTCGACGTCGTGGTGGTCCTCGGCCCAGTCGTCCCCGACGAACAACATGGTGTGTCTCCCCGTTCTCGACTATCCGCTCCGACAGCAGCAGTGAGGGAACTCCCAGCGATCTCATGGCCACAGTGCTCACCCAAACCCGCGGGGGCACGACATCCCAGTAGCGGTCACTGTCCCCTCACGATGGGCGGGCACACGGTCTGCCGCCAGGCCTTCCATGGCCAGATGAGAAACGCGAGTGCTGACCCGCCCATCGCTACCGGAACCAAGCCTGACACTCGACCGACAGGCCCGGTAGAACCCATGAGTTGAGGACGTTCTGATCGCGGGTAGCCCGCCCGTTCCGCTCTAGCCTCTGCGGACGAGGATGAACCCGTCCCATCCCTTTACGCCGACAGTTTGGAGCACAGTGGCGGTCAGGTCGGGATTAGCGGCGATGGCATCGACGACAGCACGGACGCCTCGAACCGAGCCATCTTGCGATGCATACCCCTACAGGGTACACCTATTCGAACCACGATCCGGCAGGGTCTATTCCCGGGGCGGGTCGGTCAGCCTCCAAGACATGCGGTGCCTGCGTCGGCGGCGGGGCCGGACGCCGGGCCCGACCGCCCCCGTCGAAGCAGTACGCCCTCCGACCCATCGGGTCGGAGGGCGTACTCGTGCCTGAGCGGTCAGGCCAATGGCTCCAGGGTGCCGAGCACCTCGTTGAAGGCCTCGGTGCTGGACGGGTGGGTCCAGATCCCGTCGCGCAGGTCGGAGACCTTGGCGCCCAGCCGGATGGCCAGGGCGACCATGTTGACCAGCTCCTGGGAGTCGATGGAGAAGATCGTCGCGCCGAGGATCTCTTGGCTGTCGGCGTCGACGAACAGCTTGAACAGGCCGTGGGTCTCGCCGACGATCTTCGGCCGGGGCATGGCGGCGATCTTCGCCACCTCCTTCTTCGCCATCAGGACGTTGCGGCCGGACTTGCGGGCCTGGGTCTCGTCCATGCCCACCATCGACAGCGGCGGGGTGATGAAGGTGGTGTTCGGCACCGCCACGCGGTCGCTGCGGCGGCGCGTGCCCTGGCCCATCACCGCGTCCCACACGATGCGGTTGTCGTCCAGCGAGACGTAGGTGAACTGCGGGCCGCCGTTGACGTCGCCCACCGCGTACACACCGGGGACGCTGGTCTGCAGCTGGTCGTCCACGACGACGAAGCCCCGCTCGTCCACCTCGATGCCGGCGGCCTCCAGGCCCAGCTCGCCGGTGACCGGCACGCGTCCGGCGGCCACCAGCACGGCCTCGGCCGCGAAATCGCCCTTGGTGGTGTGCACCACGGCGTGTGTGCCGTCGTCGTCCAGCGACGTGGGCCGGACGCCCTGCTCGATGGTGACGCCCATGTCGAGCAGGGTCTGCCTCACGGCCTCGGCCACGTCCCGGTCGACGCGGGGAAGGAGCTCCTCGCCGCGGTCGAGGATGGTGACCTTGGAGCCGAAGTGGGTGAACATGCTAGCGAACTCCAGCCCAATGAAGCCGCCGCCCACGATCACCAGCCGTTCGGGCAGCGGGTCGATGTGCTGGATGGTGGTCGAGTCGAACACCCGCGGTGAGTCGAAGCCGGGCAGGTCGACGCGGCGCGAGGTCGCACCGGTGCCGATCACCACGGTCTCGCCGGTGAGCTCCACCTGGCCCTCGGCGGTGTCGACGACGACCGTCCGCGGGCCGGTGAACCGGGCGGTGCCGTCCACCAGGGTGACGCCCGGCTTCTCCAGCATCTGGTGGTTCGCGGCGTTGAGCGTGCCGATCAGCGCGTCGCGGCCGGCGACGGCGGTGCGGAAGAACTCCTGCGGGTCGTCGGAGTCGCGACGCTCCTCGGCCGAGACGACGAGGTCCTTGGTCGGCACGCAGCCGATGTTGATACAGGTGCCGCCGTACATCTCGGGCGAGCGCTCCACCAGCGCCACGGTCTTGCCGGCGGCCGCGAAGCGCCCCGCCAGGGTCTTGCCTGCCTTGCCCCAGCCGATCACCAGCAGGTCAACGTCCATCATAATTCTCCTTCGCGTAGTCACGCTCTCGCTCGCAACGCTCGCAATCCACGAGGTGCGGGATTTGCCGGTGGGCATCCTTCCAGCGGCGCCGCTGAGATGGAAAGCCAACTGCTGACATCGCTCTGCTGGTCGGAGCCACGGCAGGTTCAACCGGTCGTCGCAACACCGGCTTCTTCCAAGGATCATAGTTGCTCTTCGAAGACCGAGCAATAGTCAAGACCTGTGGATCGGCGTGTCATGCGGCTTGAGCGTCACCTCCTGATTCGTGGGTGGAGGTCTGCTCGTCGTGGCCGTCTGGTCGTTCGACGAGGATGCCGTTCTTGAACGTTGCGCCGGCGCGGACGAGGGCGACGAGGTGGGGCGCGTTCACGGCGCGCCACCTCGTCTGGGCGGACTCGATGAGCTTGAAGGCCATCGCGATTCCGGCGGCTCGGGAGCCGGGTCCCTTCGTGACGCGCTGGCGCAGCCGGACGGTCGCGAACGTGGACTCGATCGGGTTGGTCGTGCGTAGGTGAACCCAGTGCTCGGCGGGGTAGTTGTAGAACTCCAGGAGGACGTCGAGGTCGTCGGCGATCTTCGCGGCGGCCTTGGGCCACTTGGTGCCGTAGTCAGCGACGAACGCCTCCGCAGCACGCTCGGCGTGGTCGCGGTTCTCGGCGTTCCAGATCTCGGCCAGCGCGGCCTTCGCGCCCGGCTGCGCGGACTTCGGCAAGGCGTTGAGGACGTTGGCGATCTTGTGGAACCAGCACCGCTGCTCGCGGGTCTGGGGCCAGATCTCGGCCAGCGCGGCCCAGAACCCGAGCGCCCCGTCGCCGACCGCGAGGACCGGAGCCCGCATCCCGCGGCGCTTGCAGCTGCGGAGCAGGTCGAGCCAGGACTCGGTGGACTCTCGGTGCCCGTCGTCGAGCGCGACCAGCTCCTTCGTGCCGTCAGCACGGACACCGACGATAACCAGCAGACACACCTTGTCCTGCTCCAGGCGGACCTTGAGGTGGATCCCGTCGACCCAGCAGTAGACGAAGTCGGTGCCGGCCAGGGACCGCTGGTTGAACGCCCTGGCTTCGTCTTGCCAGTCCCTTGGCCAGCCGTGTAATCACCGACGCCGACAGGCCGTGGCTGGTGCCGAGGAACTGCTCCAGTGCGGGGGTGAAGTCGCTGCTGGACAGGCCGTGCAGGTACAGCAGCGGCAGCACCTGCGCAACCCGCGGCGCCTTGACCGGGATCGCGCCCGCCGCGGTGGTCACCTCCCGCGGCTCGTGGAAGCCGTTGCGGACCACCAGGCGACGACCCGCCTCGTCGAGCTCGTCGGTGAACTGCTCGACGTAGGCCGCGACCTCGGCCTGCAACGCCGCCGCCAGCATCTGCCGAGCGCCGTCGCCGACGATCTCATCGAGCAGCGACCCACCGGCTGCATGGTTGGACGCCTCGACGTCTTGGACTACCTTCAACATGAGCGCACCTTCCCGAACCAGCGCGCCAACGCCGGTCCTGATCAGAGTTCTGTGACTACAAGATCTTCCTCGGGAAGGTGCGCTCCGTCGCGCTCACCCGCCGAGGGCCATCCACAGGTTCTGATCATTGCTCGTCGGCGAACAGGGTGTCCAGTCGGTCCTTCTGCTTGTCGTTGAGCAGGTCGGCGCCGGTGGACAGGGTCCGGCGGGCGGCATAGAGCGGGTCGCCCTTGCGGCCGCGGTGCCCACAGATGGCCTGCTGAACTCGCCGTCGGCACTCATCGAGCGCCTCGCCAGCGAGGCGCGTGACGTGGAAGGGATCTAGCACGGTCACCACGTCGGGCAGTTCCTCGACGGCGGCGGTCTTGAACCCGGTGAAGCCGTCCATCGCGACCACCTCCACGCCGTCGCGCCACTCCTGCGGGCGGTCGGCCAGCCAGGTCTTGAACGCCTGCTTGGAGCGTCCTTGGACCATGTCCAGCAGCCGTGCCGGGCCGGTGCCATCTCGCACTGGGGTGAGGTCGATGATCACGGTGACGTACCTGTCGCCGCGACGGGTGTGCCTCCACACGTGCTCATCGACCCCGACGACCTTCACCCCCTCGAAGCGGTGCTCCTCGTCGATCAGCACCCGCTTGCCCTCGGCCATAACGGCGTCGTTGGCGGTGTCCCAGGCCACCCCGAGCCCCTCGGCGACCCGAGCCACGCTCAGGTGCTGGACCACGATCCCTTCCAGCGCCCACCGCAGAGCGCGCCGAGACAACTTGGCCCGGGGCTCGGCCGCGGCGGTGGTGTCCTGGCGCCACACATACCCGCAGCCGCTGCAGCGGTAACGGCGCACGACGACCTCCAGCGTCGTGGGCCGCCAGCCCAGTGGTTCGTGGGCAAGCCGTCGGACCACGGTGTCACGTGGTCTCCCTTCGCAGCCGCAGCGCCGGCACCACTGGTCGGGCTCGACCACCTGGCAGGCCAATACGGCACGATCCGGCTCGAGTCGCTGCCCGGTGACAACGAGGCCGAGTTCGTCGAGGCGGCAGAAGGCAGTCAGGTCGGGGCTGGCGAACGCATCAGCGCGCCCGCCGACGGTAGCGTCGTGCACGTCGAGGTCTTTCGGGCTGAGTGTGTAGGAGCTCTCATCCTCGGGAGACCTCGACCCTCACCCCGACACCGACGCGCCGGCCCGCCGCGCGACGTGCGCTACACCCTCATCTGGGAAGAGCCTCCGAACCTACCGGAGTCCGAAAGTACCGCGGTCCGAAACTATCTGATGCGCATCTTCTACAATGAGGATGTGCGTATGCACATGCATACGCACACGCACACTCCTTGGACGCCGTAGCGAGCTTCCGGGCAGACGGTCGCAGACGTCGTCCCCCTGGCTCGTTTCCCCGCCCATCAAAAAATGAACGACCGCGGACTAGCTCGGATCAAGGCGACATCCCCTCAGCATCATGACGCGCTTGTGATGCAACTGAATATAGGAAGCTTAGATA
The DNA here is from genome assembly GCF_052376555.1 of Specibacter sp. AOP5-B1-6. Classification (NCBI taxonomy): domain Bacteria; kingdom Bacillati; phylum Actinomycetota; class Actinomycetes; order Micrococcales; family Micrococcaceae; genus Specibacter; species Specibacter sp. AOP5-B1-6. Next base: position 29,554 of record NZ_JBQSVT010000026.1, on the reverse strand, counting down.
TGACGCAACCAGGACAGACCACCACGACTTCGCACGAAGCGATCGATGCGTTCAAGAGAATCGTCGGCGACGAACATGTACTGACCTCTGAGCGTGCCACGATGCCATTCAGCAAAGGCTATCGATTCGGCGGAGGACCAGTCTTCGCCGTGGTGCGCCCCGGCACGCTGGTCGAGATGTGGCGGGCGCTGCAGGTATCCGTCGACAACAACCTCATCGTCATCCCGCAGGCATCGAACACGGGCCTGACTGGTGGATCCGGCCCCGGCTTCCAAGACTACGATCGCCCCATTGTGATCATCTCGACTCACCGCATCGATGAGGTGCACCTCATCAACGACGCGCGCGAGGCGATCTCGCTCGCGGGCACCCCGCTGACACACCTGACCGACGCGCTCGCCAAGCACCAGCGCGAGCCGCACTCGGTGATCGGGTCGACATCAATCGGCGCCTCGGTCATCGGCGGCATCGCGAACAACTCGGGCGGCAGCCAGATTCGCAAGGGTCCGGCATTCACGCGCGAAGCGATCTTCGCCCGCGTCAACGACGACGGCAAGGTCGAGCTGGTCAATCACCTGGGCATCTCGCTCGGAGACGACCCTGAGGTCGCACTCGACCGTCTACAGCGCGGCGAGTGGTCTCCCGAGGATGTCACCCCAGCTCCCGAAGACTCGAACGAGACCGAGTACGCCGAGCACTTGCGCAAGATCGTGCCTTCGCCTGCTCGCTACAATGCGAACCCCGAGTACCTGTTCGAGGCTTCCGGCTCGGCCGGCAAGCTGATGGTGTTCGCGGTGCGCACCCGCACCTTCCCTCGCGAAGTGCACCCGACCGTGTTTTACATCGGCACGAACAACACGCACGAGCTCGAAGAGATCCGTCGGTTGTTCCTCGAAGCCGACATGCCGCTGCCTATCTCTGGTGAGTACATGGGCCGCAGTGCCTTCGACTTGGCCGAGAAGTACGGCAAAGACACCTTCGTCTTCCTGAAGTTAATGAGTCCAGCGCTGCAGACGCGCATGTTCTCGTTCAAGACGTGGGCCAACGGCTTGTTCTCGAAGATTCCCGGCATTGGTCCGACCTTCGCCGACACGGTATCGCAAGCCATGTTCAGCGTGCTGCCCAACCAGCTGCCCAAGCGCATGATGGAGTACCGCAACCGTTTCGAGCATCACCTGCTGCTCACCGTCAGCGAGTCGCAGAAGGCCGCGAGCGAGAAGATGCTCAAGGAGTTCTTCGCAGAGCCCGAGCACACTGGTGAGTTCTTCATCTGCACGTCTGATGAAGAAAAGAGCGCGTCGCTCAACCGGTTCGGCGCGGCCAGTGCCGCCACTCGCTACGCCGCGTTGAAGCGCCGGCACATCGCAGGGCTCATCCCCATCGATGTGGCCCTGCGTCGCGACGATTGGAACTGGCTCGAGGTGCTGCCGGAGGAGATCGACGACCAGCTTGAGGTCAAGGCGTATTACGGGCACTTCTTCTGCCATGTGATGCACCAGGACTATGTCGCCAAGCAGGGCGTGGATCCCGAGGCGCTGCACGACCGCATCCAGCACCTGCTGGAGGAGCGCGGCGCGAAGCTGCCCGCCGAGCACAACTACGGTCGCATCTACAAGCTGCCGGAGTCCATGGAAGAGCACTTCAAGGAGCTCGATCCGACGAATACGTTCAACGCCGGTATCGGCGGCACGTCGCCGCACAAGGACTGGGCCTAAGTCCCCAAGGTAGCGCGACGCCGTGAGAGCCTGAGCGATGTCTTATCCATCTCGGGTGGACCTAGGGCTCGACTCCCTAGGTCCACCGGGACGGATGAGTCGAGACATCGGTCAGAGGCTGGGCAGGCCATAGAATCGCGTGGCGGCGAGGGCCGCGCCCGGTCCGAGAACGGGTCATCGCCTCACGCCGTCAGCTGACCCGCGACGGCCGGCACACCGGCGAAATCCGGCTCATCCGAATCCAGGGTGTAGTCGGGGTCTGAACCCGCCGGTCTCGAGCAGGGATCTGGCGATGTAGTTGGTCAGGTTGCGGAACCCCAGCGCCGAGCCGCGCAGGTGCTCGAGCCTGCCGTTGATCGCCTCGGTGGGCCCGTTGGAGGTGCTGGGCCGGTCGAAGTAGGCCAGGACGTCGGCGGCGCGCTTCTTCAGCGTCCTGCCGAGCTTGGTGATCTCGACCAGGGCCTTGGGGACGCCGGTGCTGATCGAGTCGATGAGCCGGGCCATCAGCTCGCGGCCGTGGCGCCGGTTCTCGTGGCGGTAGGCGGCGATCATGCGCTGGTAGACGCTCCAGGTGACCTCGACCTCGACGTGGGCGTCGTCGGCGAACAGGGTGTCCAGTCGGTCCTTCTGCTTGTCGTTGAGCAGGTCGGCGCCGGTGGACAGGGTCCGGCGGGCGGCATAGAGCGGGTCGCCCTTGCGGCCGCGGTGCCCACAGATGGCCTGCTGAACTCGCCGTCGGCACTCATCGAGCGCCTCGCCAGCGAGGCGCGTGACGTGGAAGGGATCTAGCACGGTCACCACGTCGGGCAGTTCCTCGACGGCGGCGGTCTTGAACCCGGTGAAGCCGTCCATCGCGACCACCTCCACGCCGTCGCGCCACTCCTGCGGGCGGTCGGCCAGCCAGGTCTTGAACGCCTGCTTGGAGCGTCCTTGGACCATGTCCAGCAGCCGTGCCGGGCCGGTGCCATCTCGCACTGGGGTGAGGTCGATGATCACGGTGACGTACCTGTCGCCGCGACGGGTGTGCCTCCACACGTGCTCATCGACCCCGACGACCTTCACCCCCTCGAAGCGGTGCTCCTCGTCGATCAGCACCCGCTTGCCCTCGGCCATAACGGCGTCGTTGGCGGTGTCCCAGGCCACCCCGAGCCCCTCGGCGACCCGAGCCACGCTCAGGTGCTGGACCACGATCCCTTCCAGCGCCCACCGCAGAGCGCGCCGAGACAACTTGGCCCGGGGCTCGGCCGCGGCGGTGGTGTCCTGGCGCCACACATACCCGCAGCCGCTGCAGCGGTAACGGCGCACGACGACCTCCAGCGTCGTGGGCCGCCAGCCCAGTGGTTCGTGGGCAAGCCGTCGGACCACGGTGTCACGTGGTCTCCCTTCGCAGCCGCAGCGCCGGCACCACTGGTCGGGCTCGACCACCTGGCAGGCCAATACGGCACGATCCGGCTCGAGTCGCTGCCCGGTGACAACGAGGCCGAGTTCGTCGAGGCGGCAGAAGGCAGTCAGGTCGGGGCTGGCGAACGCATCAGCGCGCCCGCCGACGGTAGCGTCGTGCACGTCGAGGTCTTTCGGGCTGAGTGTGTAGGAGCTCTCATCCTCGGGAGACCTCGACCCTCACCCCGACACCGACGCGCCGGCCCGCCGCGCGACGTGCGCTACACCCTCATCTGGGAAGAGCCATACAGGCTCTTCACAGATGAGGGTGTAGCGCGTAGTCAAGGATCGAACGGCGTGGCGCTGCCCGGGTAGGCGTCGAGGCCTTCCGATGATGGAAGTTCTCACACTGCCCATCTGGAAGACCTCGACGTGCCTGACGCTACCTTCACCGACCCTGACCTGACCATGTTCTGCCGCTTGAATGAGCTCGGCCTTGAGGCCACCGGTCAGCGCCTCGAGCCCGCCGGTGCGGTCCTGGCCTGTCGAGTCGTCGAACCCGACCGCTGGTGCCGACGCTGTGGCTGTGAAGGAACCGGGCGCGGCACGGTTGTCCGCCGGCTGGCCCACGAGCCGTTGGGGTGGCGTCCGACGACGTTGGAGGTCACGGTCCGCCGCTACCGGTGCACCGGCTGCGGCCACGTGTGGCGCCAAGACACGTCTTTGGCGGCCGAGCCACGCGCGAAGCTCTCCCGGCGAGGGCTGGCGTGGGCGCTGGAGGGCATCGTCATCGCCCACCTGACGGTCGCGCGGGTCGCTGAGGGGCTCGGGGTTGCGTGGAACACCGCCAACGATGCCGTCCTGGCCCAGGGCACACGCGTCCTGATCGAGGACCCGAACCGCTTCGACGGCGTCCGCGTGCTCGGCGTCGACGAGCACGTCTGGCGGCACACACGCAAAGGCGACAAATACGTGACCGTGATCATCGACCTGACCCCGATCCGCGACCGCAGCGGCCCAGCACGACTGCTGGACATGGTCGAGGGCCGCTCCAAGCGAGTCTTCAAGGAGTGGCTCGCCGCTCGCCCTCAGGCATGGCGTGAGGCCATCGAAGTCGTCGCGATGGATGGCTTCACCGGGTTCAAGAGCGCCACCGCCGAGGAACTGCCCGACGCGGCTGCGGTGATGGATCCCTTCCACGTCGTGCGCCTTGCCGGTGATGCCCTCGACCAGTGCCGACGCCGAGTCCAGCAGGAACTGCACGGGCACCGCGGCCGCAAAGACGACCCGCTCTACCGTGCGCGTAGAACGTTGCACACCGGCGCGGGCCTGCTCACCGACAAGCAGCAGACCCGCCTGCAGGAGCTGTTCGTGCTCGAGGAGCACGTGCCCGTCGAGGCGACCTGGGGGATCTACCAGCGGATGATCGCGGCCTACCGCGAGAAGGACCGATCCCTCGGCCGCGCGGCGATGGAGGCGCTCATCGACGCCGTCAGCCAAGACGTCCCCGCCGGGCTGGACGAGTTGCGCAAGCTCGGTCGGACCCTGAAGGCTCGCGCCACCGACGTGCTGGCCTACTTCGAGCGGCCTGGCACCAGCAATGGCCCCACAGAGGCGATCAACGGACGCCTGGAGCACCTGCGCGGCTCGGCCCTGGGCTTCCGCAACCTGACCAACTACATCGCCAGATCCCTGCTCGAGTCCGGCGGATTCAGACCTCAACTACACCCTCATCTGTGAAGAGCCGCTATAGCTCGGGAGCCAAGTTCTAATTTGCGACTTTCTTTGGCGCACATATCGAACGTAGGACTGCTAACAAACCCATCATTAGATGACATTAATAAATTGTCAACCCTGGTCGGATCCAGTGGGGCATGTATCGTGAGGTACAATTTCGGTTGCGTTTTGCTTGAAGTTGCCAAGAGACTTAAGGATCCGAAATTGATCGATGCAGCAATTAAGCACATTAGATACGGGATTAACGATGCACGGCTATCGAAATGGGCCAAAGATGACCCGGTAATCAATAGGGCACTATCCGACAGTCAAACTGAAACCTGCCTTACCGACAATCAAATACAAATATTGCGGAGCCTTATCGCCCCCGGCACTTAGACTTCTCTGCTTGCCGCACGATTACAGTTGAATACTATTCCAATTGAAACATAAAGCATTATATGCTTTTTTCAGCTTTAGTTCCACCACAACCCGCTATCTCCACATTCGCCCACAATGCCTAGAATCTGAACATGTTTCGATCATGCGAATATTTTGAAATATGCAGTCCCTGTATTCCAGGCCACGGGGTGGACCAGCGTCCCGACTGCCGGATTCAGTGCACTGTACATCATGCCGTTGCCGGCGTAGATGCCGACGTGGCCCCAGTGGTTAGGGCCGTCCGGTTTCTGTACAACCAGGTCTCCTGGCAGCGGATTGCTGGTTGGCGTTCCCGCCGTCCACTGTTCCGTGCGTGGCAACGTGATGCCGGCTTTGCCGTAGACCCACTGCACGTAGCCCGAGCAGTCCCAGGCCTTGAATACTGTGCCACCCCAGACGTAGGCTCCACCAACGCCTTCCTGGGCGTAGGCGAGGATTTCCCGCCGGAGCTGGCTCAAGTCAGAGGGCAGCACAGGTTGGGAGGCGCCCGATTTTTCAGGACTGCATGCAGCCGGTGCCGTTGCCATCGCAAACCCGGCCAGAATGGCTGCAGCTTCGGGCTGCCATTTAGCGTACCGCTCCGGAAAAGCTGATCCTTGGACTGCTTGGGCGGCTGAGCCTTTGTCCATCTGTTGCCATCCTTGGATATCCAACAGACCCCGCGGCGATCCCTGGTTGGGACCATGCGGCCCGCCATAAAAAGCTTCGGCGTTGTAGGCCGGTTGCATAAGTTCCTCGACACTCCCCCAACCTGCCGCAGGGCGCTGTTGGGCACTGCCAATAGAGTCATGGTCGCTGCCGACGCCGTCGTGAGGGAATTTCAGGGACTCGGGAACAGATGGGTTGGCCAACATTTGCAGGTTGGATTCTTGGAGACCCATCATCAGGGCAATAACGATGCCGTCATCTGGGACGCCCAGGGCGCGGCCGACAGCAATGTAAGCCTTCGCCACCACAACTTGGGACTCACTGAATATGGCAGGCGTCTGGCTCGGGACCGAGATCGATACCGCCGCACCCGGGCCACTTGCGGCGCCAGTACAGACTGCGGTCGAGCCTTGTGATGCGAAGGCCACCAGAGCGATTGATCCGCAAAATCCCATGACACAACACAGCACCAATGCACTGGCCATCGCTCCAATCAGTCGCAGCGCGGCACGCTTCTTGATCAGTCCCAGGAGGAGCGCCGGGGCTGGCATCAGTAGACGATTCTGTCCGATGACGCGTAGAACGCCACCATTTCACAGCGATCAGCCGGGGCTGTGGCGGCGGGCGGGCAGTTCACCATAACGCTGATGGGCGCCGTATAGCTGTTCGTGCCCGAGGTTGCATGCTCCGTCACAGCCAAGGTCACCGTACAAACATGAAGACCTTCCCACGGCGCGGGATACTGGACAAATTGGGCTAGTTGCGCGTCGCACGTGGAATTCTCAGCCTTGGCCGTGCGATGTCCATGCGCGCCGGTGAGGGACGCATATGCTGCCGCGTTGGTCCCCGTGGCCTCGAACTGATCAGCAAAAACGGTCAAGGGGTTTGAGCCGTCGGGGAGCACGTGCCACCAGGCACGTATCCTTCCGTAGGTTTCCGAATATGTGGCCTCGCGCGTATCCCACGTATAAATGGTGGTGGCAGCTGCTGTAGCCAGTTGGCGGAAGTCCAACGTGACAGGTTCATCGGCTGGAGCAGGCTGCGGATTTGCCGGCGAACTTGTAGCCGGTGACACCGCGGCAGTCGGCGCCGCAAGCGAATGTGAAATCGCGGGTGCACTCGACGGAGCCTGCCTATTTCCTTCAGGCGTCGCCGCTGGGGTTCTGAGCGATAACACCACTGCGATTCCGGCCACAGCCAGAACAGTGACTAGCAAGAGCAGCCAAGCTCGTCGTCGACTTGGCCTGCCCCTTGATGTCAGCCATCTCGTGTTCATGCGTCCACCTCATCGCTGCGTAGCTGCTCAGGCCTTGGTCACTGTGTGGTCCATCAGCGCGGTGGGTGTTTCAATGACGGTGCCTGCCCATGAGGTGCCGGCACGGAGGATTTCTTCGGCCGCCAGGACCAGGTCGCGTACCAATCCAATTTGTACCTTCACGTAGCGCACGCTCACACCAGCCTCTTCGGCGACGCCGGAGACAGCGGCGGCACGGGTCTTCCGGACCACTGCTGGCATGACAATGTCCCTAGCGATGAGCTGGAACAGCGGCGTCGGCAGTGCAGCGACAGTGGCGGTTCGCAGAGCTGCCAGATCGACAATCTGCTGCGGTTCAACGTCCATTGCGTGGCTTATGGTCAGTGCCATCTGGCGCACCACAAAGATCGCGTGCCAGCGAGTCCTGGTCGACGCGTCCTTGGTCATCGCCACGGCAGACTGGTCTTTCCAATCAGACAGACTGGCCAACGCCAGTTCCCAAGTGCGTTCGGGCACATGCGTCTTGACAAGCTGCAAAATTTCCATGACCCAGATGTGGTTGATGGACTGCTCTTCGAGGCGCGTCATCTGGATGTCCATCACCTCGTTGACTTTGGATTCAAATCGCTCATCCAGCGGCACCGTTGACCTGGCAATGCTCCGCCGTGCGTGATGGGCGCACAGGTTGCAGGCGATCCCCTGAACCCAAGCATCAAACTTCACCCCGGGAACCGCTTGGTAGCTTCCCCGAATTGCGCCTCGCCAGGCGGCGAACCGGATGTCCTGCAACACGTCGTCAACGTCCTCGCTGAGCCCAAACCTGCCCAAGTGAATCTTGACGTAGGGCCGAACACCTTCGACAGCCCTCATCAGCTGGTCAGTGGGAATATCGTATTCGGGCGGTCGGATGAGTGAATGTTCCGCCGTGGTGGTGCCAAATGCTTCATAAGTTTTGCTGGCCCTGGGACCCATGATGATCACCGCTTTGTAGATTGCTTGACTATCAAGCGCGACGCCGTTGGGCGCTGCGTGGAAAACCTTGCGGACACCGTTGGTGGCGGCAAGATCGTGCCGGCGGGAGCCGGACCCAGCGGGCTGGGCGTGGTCAACGATCGCGGACAACCCTCGTCAAAATGTAATATTTCTAGTGTGCAAGTATCAAGATAATATTGTCAAGGGGTCAGTCTTACACTGTTGACAACTATGGGGCAGAATGAAGACATGGCACGAAACACGCATCCAGTAGTCAGGGATTGGTCACCCGAAGCTAGGATTGCGATGACCACATTCGGCAACGAAACGCGCAATGACATCATCCTCTATTTGCTTGAGCACGGCCCAGAGCCTCGCGGGGAAATTGTCGCCAATGTGGACGCCAGCGATGCCAGCGTGGCCAAGCACTTAGTATTCCTGGAAGGCGCCGGAATCGTCGGTGCCGATGTCGAACCAGGGCGCCGGCACGGCCGCGCACCAAGATACTTCGTCAATCCCGATCGTATTAGGGTTCTTTTCGAGGCCCATCTTCATCATTTGACGACCCCAAAGCGGTAGTTCGGTCATCAGGTGCCGGGATGCCATGGTTCAGGAACTCTGCGATCGCGTTCAAGGTTTCTGGCGTAACGTCATCCAACGTACGTGCAGCGAAGGCCTGGATCCGGGCCACCCTCAGCGCTTTGACGAATTCAAGCCGGGCCTGGATATTCTCGGGAAGTTCGCTGGAATCCAAATCGAGCAGATACGACGGAGCAACGTCGAACATGCCACAAATGGCCGTCAAGACCTTTTCGTCCTTAACCAGTGGCCCTGTTCCGTCCTTCATGTAAAACCATCGGGCCCGCGACATGCCCACGCCGCGAGCCGCTAGTTCGGCCTTGATCTCAGGAAAGAGCACTGCAGAACCGCGCTTCTCTGCGGCGGCGTCCAAGAGCAGGTTGATGCGCTTGCCCATGACCACCTGAGGCGTTGGCAGCTCAGAAGCGTTGCCGTCGCGTCCAGCATTCAAGACGGACTCCTCACGATGGCGGGGCCGGTTGGCCAACAGAATCTGGTTTCACCGTTTTGTCTTCTCCAGTATTGTCTGTGGCGTCCAGCCCTGCAAGAGAGCGTTAAATAACGCGGCCCACCTTTGGTGGACACACCATTGCGGTGCTGGCATTGGACCACGGGAGGTCAGTTCCTGTTCAGGCCGAACTGACGCGTGAGAAGGGCATGCTTGAAATGACTCTCGGCCACGTCAACTTCGGCGGTTGATGCTCCTGGGCTGAAGACCCGCAAGATGCTGAACTGGAAGTGCTGCCGATGAGCCATGTCCAGGCTGTTGAGCTCACGCAGCGCAACATTGCCACCATGGCCCGTCTTCGCATACTCGCTCCAGCGCCCCAAGATTCGTTGAGCTCCGTCGGCCTTGCCTACATATAACTGTCCTGATTTTGTGTCTGCGATGAGGTAGATGCCTTGGACGGAGCTCAGTGCCTGGCGCCAATGCTCATAGCGCGAATCGGCTACGACAGCCGGAAGTTCGCTGAAGGGGATGACCAACTGGGCAAAGCCGGGAAAAGGTTCTGGGCGTGCATCGGCGATCTCGGTGACCGCGAAATTGAGCGCACTCCCGGCCGTCTTTGCCCAGTTGACAGTGTCCTTGGACCATTCAATCACCAGCCGTTCATTGAGGTTGCTGAGGAATGTTGACGGCTGCAGATCGAAACAGTGCATGCCCTCGGTCCGCTGGTTGTCTATTTCTCCGTGATTTTCGTATGCGAAAAGGAACCGTGAGCGACGGCCGCCGGCAGCGATGAAGTTCAACCAATATTTGGGCGGCGTTTTCCCGATCTTGTTGCCGATTCCTTGCCACCGCACATACTCATGTATCTTTCCCGGCGTCAAATCGGCGGGGCCGGTCAGCCCATCGGGATTGTAGGTGTGGCGTAGGAGCAAGACCTTCTGCCGATCGACTCTCGTAGCGTCGATGAGGTCGGCGAAAACCAGCTGCCCAATAAATGGTGTTTGTAGTGTCACCTGGCCGAGTTTAGCGCCCTATCAGAACGGGGTTTACGCGTCGAGCAACGTTGCGGCGCTTGCACGCCTCCATGTCATGCGACACCGGCCTGCCGTCGACTTCTTCTTGCTGCGGTCAGTTGCCTCCTGCCAACACATCCGCCTACCTCAGTCATGTCGTTTAGCAGCATTTACACCATGGTTAAGTGAGAGTAGATTTTTCGTTAGACAGATCCAATCGGCACGCGTCGTGTGCGCCGCCAGGGAGCGTTTCCATGGAACCTTCAATTTTAATGAATCTGAGGCGTGGCCGAATCGTCCACATGCTGGCGAGCCTCGGACCTGCAACGGCCGAAGACCTTGCTGTCGGGCTGGCCATAAGTCCAGTCACGTTGACCAAGGAAATCGGTATCCTGTCAGACGCCGGCATCATCAGAGTGACTGGTTCCCCTTCCGCCGATTCCCGGCCAATATTTACCGTGGACATACCCACGATTGTCGCCGAAATAGCGCAGGCGCGCCAATTCTTTTCGCCTTGGCTATGAGCCGGGTATACCTCGGCAAAGATTGCGGTCACGTAGTAAAAGTCATTTCCAGCCATGGTTAGGTATCGAATCCATCCTTCCGGCACTCAGCCGCCGGCAAGATTGAAGGCAAGGTACCGACATGAGCATCTCCACCCAGAACAGCCGTCACATCGATTCCGACACCACTCAGTGGCTCTCCCCCACGGAGATCTGCAGCGAATTGCAGATTCCGCTGCAGACCTTCTACCAGTGGCGCGCGAAGGGTATCGGTCCGCACGCCTACCGGATCGGTCGTCACCTGCGCGTCAGCAAGGAAGACTTTGAAGCTTGGCTCTCGCTCCGGTCGGATCCGTAAGCCCTGCAGAACCGACGGAATCATCATGTCCAGGTTACCCATCCCCTTGGGAAACTGGGGTGTTATTCGGACAAAACGGATGACACCCCATTCTTGGCGCGCCCGCGCCTACTATCGCGACATGGACGGCGCGCTTCGGCTGGTCGAGGCACGTGGCCCATCGTCTACTGCGGCCCAGCGCAACATTCAAGTGAAGCTAAAGGAACGCCAAACACCCCGGTATGGAGTCGTGTCTGCTAAGGACAGAGTTAACACGCTCATTGACGTATTTCTCGTTGAAATGGAAGCCTCCGACAAGGCAGACCGCACAAAGGATAAGTACTCATATTGCGTGAAGAAATACATCAAACCAGCTCTCGGCTCTGTCCGCATTAGCGAAGTGACTTCCGGAGTCGTTGACCATTTCATCCGGACGCTCGTCTCGGACGTCGGTTCGTCCACCGCCAGGTCATGCGGGGCTGTGCTGTCGTGGATGTTCAAGGTTGCGCTCCGCCACGACGCAGTCACTGTAAACCCCGTCGTCGGCGTTTCCATCCCCAAGAACTCGACAGCAAAGCCCAAGGCGCTCGACATGACGCAATATCAAGACCTGCGCCGCAAACTCATCGCCTGGGAGCAGGCACCTGCCCTCGGCAGGCCCCGCATGCAAGAACTACACGAAATCGCAGACTTCCTTGTCGGCACAGGGCTTCGCCCCGGCGAACTCCTCGCGCTCCACTGGGAGGACATCGATTTGGAATCCGACCCGCCCACGGTGTCGATCAGCGCCACGGTGATCAGAACCACCAGCGGCGGTGTGAGGATTCAGGACCATCCGAAGTCCAGACACGGCGTCCGCCGCCTGACGCTGCCGGCGTTCTTGGTTGTCGAACTTCGAAAGAGGCTAGTGCGCCAGGAAAATGCCAGTTCGCCGAATCCAATAGACCTCGTCTTTCCCTCGTCCACCGGTACCCTCATCGATGCAAACAACGTGGGCAAGGTCTGGCGGAAGGCCGCGGATAGCATCGGCTACGACTGGGTCACCTTCAGGACCCTGAGAAAGTCCAATGCCACCGTCATCGCGAGATCCATGGGTGCCGAAGCCGCCGCCTACCAACTCGGGCATTCAAAAATCGCGATGACCCAAGAGCACTACATCGAGGAATACAAGGAAGCTCTGGACACCCGCGCAGCTCTCGATGGATTCGCTTCTCCCCTGGCCATCGAAGCGAAAAAGCCACTTCAGGCCCAGCCCGAAGCCTCCGACTCTGACGCCGAGGAATGATCGGTTTTGCCGCGCTGAGCCTCAACATTGTCGACCACTGTCGACAAACCGCCGTAATCAGCGAACCCTCAACCCCAAAAAGAGGGCCCAATTTAATGAGTTTTTAATGAGTTAAGTTGAAAATGGCCCCTTTTGGGGCCATTCTCACTTCCAAAATCCCTGTAAATCCGAGCTTTTTGGGCCCCCTATCAGATTCGAACTGATGACCCCCGCTTTACAAGAGCGGTGCTCTGGCCAGCTGAGCTAAGGAGGCAAACGCAATCAAGCGCTAGACAAGGCTACCGTACGCCCCGACGAAAAAGAAAACCGGCCCCTCCCACCGCCAAGCGGTGGGAGGGGCCGGCATCATCGGGGCAAATGCCTACTTCTTGGCGTCCACCACGGTGTTCAGGAAGGTGCTGAAGTCCTTGACTTCCTCCGGCATCCACTGCTGCCCGTCAACAAAGACCGTGGGCGTGGCATTGACGCCGGCCGAGGAGGCAATGGCCCCCGTGTAGGCAACGTACGGGCGGAACGTCTTGGCATCAACACAGCTGCTGATGTCCGCCGCGCCGGCCTCGGTGGCCAGCTTCCCCAGCTTCGCGTTGTCCAGGCCCTTGCTGTTTTCTGCAGGCTGGTTCGTGTACAGGGAGTCGACGAATGCCTTGTACTTCTCCGGTGACTGGTCCGCCACGCAGGCAGCCGCGGCGCCCGAGCGGGAGGAGTAGTTCGTTCCGGAGGAGAAACGGTCAAGGTACGGCAGCGGACGGTACTCGACCGTGATCTTTTCCTCGTCGCGCAGCTTGTTCAGCTCGGGGCCGTAGTTCGTCTCAAAGGAGTTGCAGGCCGGGCACATGAAGTCCAGGTACAGCACCACCTGGGCGGGCTCGCCGGACGCCGACGCCTTGACACCAATCTTGTCGGGCTCCGCCACCGAGGTGGGCGCCGCCGTCGGCATCGGCGGAACAGAGTTCATGTCCACGGTCTTTTCCGTGGTCGTCGGAGCAATGACGGCACCGCCCTTGCCCACCGTCACGCCGCCGTACGAGTTGGCATTGGCAGGCACCGCGCCGGTCTCGGCAATCGGCTCGTTGGCCTTCTGCGTGTTGATGACAATCAAGGCGATAATGACCACCACGGCCACGGCCGCAACCAAAACACCACCGCGGATCAGCCAACTGTTGCGCTTTTCCTTTTTCAGCTGGGCATCACGAATAATCTTTGCCTGTGCCCGGGCCTGTGCCGTGCGTTCAGCCTTGGTCAACCGCGGTTCGTTTTTGGGGCTCATAGTTCCTCGAGTCTTTGGACATGAAAAAAGGCCGTTTACCGGCAACTTCTTGACCATCCTAGGGGAGGAACCTTGGAGAACGCCCAAAGATGACCGTCAGCACCACGCATGCACGGCATTACCGCCACATGACACGGATTTCTCCCCGCAAGCTAAGCTGGCACAAAGCCGAGATCTACCCATGGGAGTTGCACGTGCCTAAAGAATCCAATGGTAAACCTGCCCTTCACCCTGGCAATTCAGACTTCATTGTCGTGTCCAACCGGCTTCCCGTGGACAGGGTCCCCCAGGAAGAGTCCGACGACGGCTGGCGGCGCTCCCCCGGAGGTCTCGTCACCGCGCTGGCCCCCGTCATGGCCAGCCGCGGTGGCGCCTGGGTTGGCTGGCACGGCGCCCCCGACGAGGCGCTGGAGCCCTTCCACCACGACAACATGGACCTCATCCCCGTCGGTCTGTCCGCCGAAGAGGTGGAGCTGTACTACGAGGGTTTCTCCAACTCGACGCTCTGGCCGCTGTACCACGACGTCATTGCCCCGCCGGAATTCCACCGCACCTGGTGGGACGCCTACCGCACCGTCAACCAGCGCTTCGCCCACGCCGCGGCCGGCGCCGCCGCGAAGGGCGCCACGGTCTGGGTGCAGGACTACCAGCTGCAGCTCGTGCCGCGCTACCTGCGCCAGCTGCGCCCCGATCTGCGCATCGGCTTCTTCAACCACATCCCCTTCCCTCCCCCGGAGATCTTTGCCCAGCTGCCCTGGCGCAAGGAGATCATCTCCGGGTTGCTTGAAGCCGATCTGGTCGGCTTCCAGCGCGCCAGCGACACCGCCAACTTCCTGCGCTCGGCCCGCCGCTTTGTCGGCGCCGGCGTCAAGGCCGCCCAGGTCCAGTCCAAGGACCAGGACGGCAAGGTGGTGCACATTTCCCGTGCCGCACCATTCCCGATCTCCATCGACGTCGGCCAAATCCAGGAACTCGCAGCCAATCCGGACGTGATTGCCCGCGCCAAGCAAATCCGTGAGGACCTCGGCAACCCCAAGACCATCCTGCTCGGCGTGGACCGGCTCGACTACACCAAGGGCATCACCCACCGGCTCAAGGCCTACGGGGAACTTCTCACCGAAAAAACCATCAAGGTCGAGGACGCCGCCTTGATCCAGGTCGCCAGCCCCAGCCGCGAGCGCGTGGAAACATACAAGCAGCTGCGCGAAGACGTTGAAGGCATCGTGGGGCGCATCAACGGCCAGCATGACACCATCCAAAACACGGCCGTCCGCTACCTGCACCACAGCTACCCGGTCGAGGAGATGGTGGCCCTGTACCTGGCCGCCGACGTCATGCTCGTCACCGCCCTGCGCGACGGCATGAACCTCGTCGCCAAGGAGTACGTTGCGGCCCGCGGCGACAACACCGGCGCCCTGGTCCTGAGCGAGTTTGCCGGCGCCGCCGACCAGCTCAAATCCGCCCTCCTGGTCAACCCGCACGACATCGACGGGCTCAAGTCCACCATCGTGCGCGCCGTCAACCTGTCCCCGGCCGAATCCAGCCGCCGCATGCGCGCCATGCGCCGGCAGATCCTGACCCACGACGTCCAGCGCTGGAGCGAGGATTTCCTGACCACGCTGCAAACGGAGGCCGAGCCGGTATGACCCTGCCCGCAGGGTTGCGCGAGGCCGTCCTCCGCATCGCCCGGACGCCGCACCTGCTGCTGGCCCTGGACTTCGACGGCACCATGGCCCCGCTCGTCAGCCGCGCCGAAGACGCCCGCCCGCTGCCCCGGTCCGCCGCGGCACTCGCAGCCTTGGCAACACTGGAAGGCACGACGACGGCCCTCGTGTCCGGGCGCGCGCTGGCCAGCCTGCGTGCGGTCGCCGCCCCTCCGGCACCGACACTGCTGGTGGGCAGCCACGGCGCCGAAACCTGGTGGGGGCCCGACTCCCCCGCGCTGGAGCTGACCACAGCCCAACTGGACGCGCTCACCCAGGCGCGTGCCGCCGTCGCCCGGGCCACCACGGCGTTCCCGGGCACGGTTGCGGAACAAAAGCCGGCCGGCGTCGTCCTGCACTACAGGTTGGCGAATGAGGCTGACGGGCGTGCCGCCGTCGACCTTGTCAGCCGGGAGCTGGCCGGCGACCCCGCCTTCCACATCACGACCGGCAAGATGGTGCTGGAAATTTCGGTGCTGAACGCCAACAAGGGCCAAAGCCTGACCGCCCTGCGGACCTTCAGCGGCGCCACGGCAACATTTTTTGCCGGTGACGACGTGACCGACGAGCACGCCTTTGCGGCCCTCCTGCCCGGCGACCTTGGTGTCAAGGTGGGCCCTGGCGAGACGTCGGCCGCGTTCCGCATCCCCGCCGAAAGCGAACTGCCCGAGCTCCTGGAGCTGCTGCTCGAGGCCCGCACGGCGCAGCTGCCCGCAACAATGTGACGCGAATCATGGCGGACATGCGGACGGCGGGGCAAATGTGTCATACTTCATATGTCAGCCCACCAACCGCATTGGTGGTTTTTGGGCTGCTGAATAACAACCATTCACAACGGATCGTTCGGCACGTACCTGCCGATGAAGGGATTTATTGCTGTGGCTACAGTAACTTTTGACAATGCAACCCGAATCTACCCGGGCACCACCAAGCCGGCTGTTGACAAGCTCAACATCGACATCGCCGATGGCGAATTCCTGGTTCTCGTCGGCCCCTCCGGTTGCGGCAAGTCCACCTCACTGCGCATGCTCGCCGGCCTCGAAGATGTCAACGCCGGCCGCATCCTGATCGGCGACCGCGACGTCACGGACGTTCCGCCGAAGGACCGCGACATCGCCATGGTTTTCCAGAACTATGCGCTGTACCCGCACATGTCCGTCGCCGACAACATGGGCTTCGCCCTGAAGATCGCCGGCATCCCCAAGGAAGAGCGCGCCACCCGCGTGAAGGAAGCCGCAAAGCTTCTTGACCTTGAGGCGTACCTGGACCGCAAGCCGAAGGCACTCTCCGGTGGCCAGCGCCAGCGTGTTGCCATGGGCCGCGCCATCGTGCGCAACCCGCAGGTGTTCCTCATGGATGAGCCCCTCTCCAACTTGGACGCGAAGCTGCGTGTGCAGACCCGCACCCAGATCGCATCCCTGACCCGCCGCCTGGGCGTCACCACCGTTTACGTGACCCACGACCAGGTCGAGGCCATGACCATGGGTGACCGCGTTGCAGTCCTCAAGGACGGCCTGCTGATGCAGGTTGACACCCCGCGCAACCTCTACGACGCCCCGCAGAACGTGTTCGTCGCCGGCTTCATCGGCTCCCCCGCCATGAACCTGCTCGAACTGCCCGTGGTCGACGGCGGTGTGAAGTTCGGTGGATCAATCTACCCCGTGCCTTCCGCCGTCCTCGGTGAAGCCGCAGGCAACACCGTCACCATTGGTGTCCGTCCCGAAGACCTCGAGATTGTCGGCACCGGCGAGGGCCTGGCTGTTGAGGCCGACGTCGTCGAGGAGCTGGGTGCCGACGCTTACGTGTACGGCCACGCCATCATCGACGGCAACGAGCGCGACATGGTCCTGCGTGTCGACGGCCGCCGCCCACCGATGAAGGGCGACACCATCCACGTCCGCCCGCAGGTTGGCCACGTGCACCTCTTCGACGCCACCTCGGGCGCCCGCCTGGGCGACAAGTCGATCACCCGCGAGGCGTAACACCCACGGGTTCGTGACTTAGTGGCGCGGCTGCCTGCTGGACATTTTCCGGCAGGCAGCCGCGCTGCTCCTTTTAAGAGAGAATTTGTACTATGACTGAGCAACCAGGCGCCAAGTGGAACGACGAGCCGACAGACTTTGAACAGATCGGCAAGCTGCCCCGGCTAAGCGCCCCGCCGCCGCAGGTGATGGGCTCGCTGAACATCACCGCCGCCACCGCCGACCCCGGCCTGCTGGACCTGCCCTGGCACATCACGCTCGAGGAATGGCCCGCAGCCAACCTGGCGGCCCTGCCCCGCGGCATCTCCCGGCACGTGGTCCGGTTCGCCCACCTGGACGGCTCCGTCATTGCCATCAAGGAAACGTCCGAGCACGTGGCCCGGCACGAATACCACATGCTGCGCAAGCTGGCCCGCCTCGACGTGCCGTGCGTGGAGCCGGTCGCCGTGATCAGCGGCCGCACCACCCCGTCCGGTGCGCCCCTGGACCCCGTGCTCGTCACCCGCCACCTCAAATTTTCGCTGCCGTACCGCGCCTTGTTTTCCCAGAAGTTGCGCCGCGACACCCTGACCCGCCTGATCGATGCCCAGGCCCTGCTGCTGGTCCGCCTGCACCTGGTCGGCTTCTACTGGGGCGACGTGTCGCTGTCCAACACCTTGTTCCGCCGCGACGCCGGCGCCTTTGCCGCCTACCTGGTGGATGCCGAGACCGGCGAGCTGTATCCGGACCTGTCCACCGGGCAGCGCGAGTACGACCTTGAAATTGCCCGCGTCAACATTGCCGGCGAGCTTATGGACCTGCTCGAGGGCGGGCTCATTGAGGAAAAGGTGGATCCCGTGGCCACCAGCGAACTCATCATGGAAAGCTACCGCCGGCTCTGGACGGAGCTGACGGAAAAGGAGTCCTTCGAACTGGGTGAGCGCTGGCGTGTGGGTGCCCGCATCCGGCGCCTGAACGAGCTTGGCTTTGATGTTGAGGAGTACGCCATCAAGACCACGCCCGACGGCTCCACCATCCAGCTGCAGCCCAAGGTCGTCGACGCCGGACACCACCAGCGCCGGCTGCTGCGCCTGACCGGGCTGGACGCCCAGGAAAACCAGGCCCGCCGCCTGCTCAACGACATGGACTCCTTCCGCAACGACGTGGCACCGGACAAGGACGAGGAAATCAGCGCCCATGAATGGGTCAGCTCCATCTTTGAGCCCATTGTGCGGTCCATTCCGCGCGAGCTCGGCGGCAAGCTGGAACCGGCCGAGGTGGTCCACGAAGTCCTGGAGCACCGCTGGTACAAGTCCCAGCAGGAGGAACGCAATGTGCCCCTGGCGGAGGCCGTGCAGTCGTATGTGGACACCATCCTGCGCTACCGCAGGGATGAGGACGCCATCATGCTCAGCACCGACACGGACACCATCAAGATGCTGGAGGGCGGAGTCCTCCCCGACGCCGCCTTCGAAGACTAACCGCCCACGCCGTCCAACGTCCCAACCCCAATAGCCCCCACCACCAACCCTCTCGCAGCAATGGTCAGTTTTTTGGCGACGCTCTCGCAGCAATGGCGTGTTTGTTCCAAACCCTCTCGCAGGCACCGTTGCGCGCACGGCAGTTGCTGCGACAGCGTTCGTGTTAAAGTAGCCATTGCTGCGACAGCGTTCGTGTAAAAGTAGCCTTTGCTGCGAGAGGGTTTATGAGGTGGCGGGCGGGATGGCCTTGCCGGGGTTCAAGATGCCCTGGGGGTCGAACAGCGCCTTGATGTTGCGCTGGAGCTCCAGCACCTGTTCCGCCTGCTCCAGCGGCAGCCAGCGCAGCTTGTACTGCCCGATCCCGTGTTCGCCGGTAATCGTGCCGCCCAGTTCAAGCGCCTTGTCGATGGACTCGTCCAGGGCGTCGTTGAGTGCCTTGATGCTGATGGCGTCCATCCCCGGAACCGAAAACGTGGGGTGCAGGTTGCCGTCGCCGGCATGGGCAATCACCTGCAGGTTCACGCCGTGGCGGACGGCCATTTCCTCCAGGGCGGTGATGTAGTGGACAAGTTGTGAGCGGGGCACGGCCACGTCCTCCCCCACCCGGTTCTCGGCGTCCATGTCCAGGCCGCGGTTGTTGCGCCGCAGATCCACCAGCCGCTGCGCCTCGGCCGGGTCCTCGCGGCTGACATTGCCGCCACTCTCCGACAGGGCCGCCGCGGCCAGGGTTTCCTCCTGTTCGGCGGCCAGGCCGTCGAATTGGATGAGCAGGAGTGCGTTGCCGCGCTGGGACAGGTTGCTGCCGTTGCGGAAATCGAGTTCCCGCAGCGCCTGCCCGTCCAGCAATTCCAAAATGCACGGCTGCACCCGCGCGGCCCCCAGTGCCAGCACACCGGCAGCGGCCGACTGCACGTCGGGGAAGAACACTGCCAGGGTGCGCACAATGGCCGGCAGGTACTTCAGCCGCACCGTGGCACCCACAACAATGCCCAACGTGCCCTCCGAACCCACAAACAAGCTCGTCAGGTCGTAGCCGGCCACACCCTTGAACGTCCGGTGGCCGGTGTGGATCAAGGAGCCGTCGGCAAGGACCACGTCCAGGGCCAGCACGGCGTCGCGGGTGACGCCGTATTTGGCGCAGCGCAGCCCGCCCGCGTTGGTGGCAATGTTGCCGCCAATGGTTGAGATCTTGTAGCTGGCCGGATCGGGGGCAAACATGAGCCCGTGTTCCGCCACGGCGTCGTTCAGGTCCCCGTTGATGACGCCCGGTTCAACCCGCGCAATCTCATCTTCGGCGTTGATTTCAAGAATCGTGTTCATCCGGGTCAGCTCCAGCACCACGGAACCCGCAGTGGCGTGGGCGCCGCCGGAGACCCCAGTGCCGGCGCCGCGCGCCACCAGCGGGACGTTGTGCGCAGCCGCTGCCCGCACCACCGCTTGGACGTCGGCAATGCTTTCGGCCCAGACGACGACGGCGGGCTCGTGATAGTCGGTCACTGGCCCCTGGTCGGTGGCATGGCTTCGCAGATCGGCCGGGCTGGCGCTGAGCTGGTCACCACGCAGGGACTTGCGCAGCTCCGCGGCGAATGTTTCGTTGAGCTGTGGCTCGTGTCCTGCCATGACCGTTGCAGACCTTCCGTCGTTGCCAGTGTGTGCCCTCCAGTCTAGGAGGCCCACACCCGCAGCGGATCAGGCTGGGACGTCGATCCCCGGCAGCCGCCACACATAGGCGCCCGGCCCGGTCAGGGAAAGACCCGCCGTCGAACTTTTTAGCTCACCTGTACTGAATACCGGCCCGGCGTTGGCGGCGGCAATCGCGGCGGCGTCGAGCCCCAGCGCATCAAGGCCAAGACCGGCAACATCGGCCCGCACGGCAACGACCAGCAGCGACTCCTGCGCCGACTCGCGTACAAACGCCAGCACGTCGCCGTCGGCCATCAGCCAGCGCATGCCGCCGGCAGCCACGGCGGGACTGTCATGCCGGAGCCGGGTCAGGGCCGCGTACGGGGCCCGCAAATCCGTAACAACGCGCTCCGGCTCGTCCCACGGGATCGGCGTGCGCGATGCCTCACCGTTCCACCCCTCCAGGCCAAACTCGTCGCCGGCAAAAATGACCGGAATGCCCGGCAGCAGCATCGACATGGCGGCGGCAACCACGGGCCCGCCCGGAATCATGACGCTTGCCGCGCGCGCCGTGTCATGCGTGTTCAGCGCGTTCATGGTGGCATTGCGCACGGGCCAGCTGAACGCGCTGGAGAGGTCCCGGTGCGTGGCCAACACGACGTCGGCCGCCACCTTGTTGGGGCCCGCCAGCGGGGTGCCAAAAAAGTCCACGCGCGCATTGGGGTCGCCCAGCCACTGCCACATCGGCCGGGTGAAGTTGGAATACGTCATGGCGCCCTGCCAGCCGAAACCGTCGACGTCGGCACCGGCGTCTGAGGTTTCCTCACCCAGGAGCAGCGCATCCGGGTTGATCTCCAGGATCCGCCGTTGGATGAGGGCGGCGACCTCCTTGTTGATGTCCTGTGCGCCCAGGCGGCCGGTCATGTTGCCGACGTCGATCCGCCAGCCGTCGAGGTTGAACGGCGGCTTGAGCCAGTGCGCCACCACCGAGTCCTCGCCGGTGACGAACGCTTCGCGCAGGGCGGGCGAGGCCCAGTTCAGTTTGGGGAGCGACTTCACGCCCCACCAGCTCTCATAATCGCTGTGGTCCTCGTTGAAGTAAAAGTAACCGGCTTCAACACTGGCCGGGTCCGCCTGCGCCCGGGTAAACCACTCGTGGGCATCGCCAGTGTGGTTCGCCGTGAGGTCGCCCATGACCTTCATGCCGCGGGCGTGGACGGCCTCGACCAGCCGGATCAGCGCCGCGTCGCCGCCGAGCAGCGGGTCAACTTCCATGAATGTTGAGGCGTCGTAGCGGTGGTTGGAGCGGCCGGGGAAGAACGGTGTCAGGTAGACAATGTCGACGCCCAGTGCCGCCAGTTCGTCCAGCCTGCCGGTGACCCCGTCGAGGTCTCCGCCGTAAAACTGCCGGGCAACATCCGTGCCGCGGCCCTCCACTGGCGTGTCCCAGGCGCAGGCCACGGCCCATTCGGGGGTGGCCCTGTCCGCAGCCTGCGCGGAGCGGGCGAACCTGTCGGGAAACACCTGATACATCACGGCGTCGCGCGACCACGCCGGGGCGTCGTTGGCCGTGGTGACCCGGAAGTCGTTGTAGTCGGAGGTGTCGCGGTTGTGCAGGCCGGCGTTGTTCAGGTGCCAGTAGACGGGCCCGTCCGCCCCGCCACCGGCAATCTCGGCGCCGGCAACCCCTGCGCCGGCCGCCCCGGCACCGGCAATCTCGGCGCCGGCAACCTCGATGACAAATCTGTACAGCGCCACCGGGTTGACGTGCAGCATGGACGCTTCCCACCACACCCAGCCGTCGGCGCTGCCAACAACCTTCGCCTCGTCGTAGCGGGGCTCGGCATCCTGGACGCTGCGCACCCACACCCGCGAGGCCGTGCCCCATTCTTGCGGCACGCGCAACCGCAGCGTGCAGCGTTCGCCAAGTTCCGGCGTCGAACTTCCCACGTAAAGAGCTGAACCGTCGTGGTGGGGTTGCTGAAAAGCCATGTTTATCCCTTTACTCCGCCTTGAACCAATCCACTGACAATGTATCGCTGAAGGAACAGGAAGAGGGCCATGACAGGCACGGCGGCCAAAACTGCGCCGGCGGAGAAGATGCCCCAGTTCTTGGAGCGGGTGTCGGCGACGAAGGAATACAGTCCCACGGCCAGGGTTTGCGAGTCGGGATCGGTGAGCACCACGGAGGCGATGACGAACTCGCTGGAGATGGCGATGAACGAGAGCAGCGCTACGACGGCCAGGATGGGGGTGACCAGGCGCAAAATGATGCCGAAGAAGATCTGCAGGTGGGAGGCACCGTCTATCTTGGCGGCCTCATCCAGCGACTGCGGGATCGTGTTGAAAAAGCCGTACATGAGGTAGGTGTTCACGCCGAGCGCGCCGCCGAGGTAGACCATGATCAAGCCCAGCTGGCTGCCCAGGCCGAGGGCGGGGATGACGTCGGAGATGCCGCTGAGCAGCAGGAAAATTGCGACGACGGCGAGCAGCTGCGGGAACATCTGCAGCAGGAGCAGCGAGAGCAGGCCCATCCGGCGGCCCTTGAAGCGCATGCGGGAAAAGGCGTAGGCCGCCATGGCACCGAGGAAGACGGTCGCGGCCGAGGTGACCACGCCGATCACGAGGGTGTTGATGAACCAGCGGCCAAAGGGGCGTGCCGGGTCGTTGAACAAGTTCACGAAGTTGCCGACGTCGATGCGGGTGAACAGGCCCTTCGTGCCGGCCAGGGTGCCGTTGGAGTTCAGCGCGGCGGAGAGCACATAAAGCAGCGGGAAGATGGCAAAGAGTGTGACCAGCACGCCCACCAGGTGGCGCCAGCCCTTGTCCTTGAACCAGACACCCAAGGGGCGGCGCTTGGCCTGCGGCGGCTCTGTTGCGGTTTGCACGGGAATGGTGGTGGTGCTCATCGGTTCACTTCCTCAAGTGCCTTGGTCTGCTTGAAGCTGATGGCCGAAACGGTGGCCACAATGATGAAGATGACGATTGCCAGGGCGCTGGCCAGGCCGTAGTCGCGCCCGGTGCCCTGGCCAAACGCCACCTTGTACACGAGCGTGATGAGGATGTCCGTGGAGCCAATGTCCCGGGTGGTGTCCTCAAAACGCGGCCCGCCGCCGGTCAGCATGTAGATGACATTGAAGTTGTTGAAGTTGAACGCGAAGGAGGCAATCAGCAGCGGGGCGATCGAGACCAGCAGCAGCGGCAGCTTGATGGAGCGGAAGATCCGCCAGGCACCGGCGCCATCGACGCGGGCTGCTTCGTCGAGTTCGACGGGCAGCGACTGCAGGGCGCCCGTGCACACCAGGAACATGTAGGGGAAGCCCAGCCACAGGTTGACCACCAGGACGCTGATCTTGGCCAGCACCGGATCCGTCAGCCAGCCAATTTCCGCCCCTCCCAACAGTGTCTGGTTCAGCCAGCCAAATTGGGGGTTCAGGATGCCCGACCACACCAGGCCGGAGAGGAATGCCGGGAAGGCGTAGGGCAGGATCATCAACACCCGGTAGACCTTCTTGCCGCGCAGGTCGTCGCGGTTGAAGGTGATGGCCAGGAACAGGCCAAGGCTGAAGGTCAGGATCACCGAGACGATGGCAAAGGTGAACGTCCAGGCGATCACGTTCAGCAGCGGTGCGCGCAGATTGGGGTCGGTGAATGCCCGCACGAAGTTGTCGAAGCCCACGTTGATCTTCCAACCGGTGGCCAGCCGCTCGCCGTTCGCGCTGGCAAAGGCGCCTTCGCCGTTGTCGGTAAAGGTGGCGCCCGTTTCCGCATCCGTGAACGTGTCGGTGGCTGCGTCGTAGACCATGCTCGGCTTGAACGCGTAGGCTGTGCTGCCGTCGGCCGTGCGCAGGCTGCCCTGGGCCGGGTCTGCCGAGACCGGAACGGAGATGGCCAGAATATCATTTTGGTTGGCCACAATTTGGGCAAAGTTCAAGGTGTCATAGCCGGGCAGGGACACCGCCTTGCCGGTAGCGTCAAGCGTTGCGTCGGTGACCGGCGTCAGCGGTTCCGTGGCGGAACCGACGGTGATGGTGCCGTCGGGGTTGGTGAACATCAACACCAGCTCACCATTTTGTTTAAGCACAGTCGTTTTAAATGCGGGGGAATCGGCCACGCGCTTTTGCGCCGTCATCTGGATCGCCGAGATGGCGTCATCCTTGCTGCTGTTGTGCCCGTCGCCGTAATTGGTGAACGCAATGTAGCCGGAGTAAAGGACGACGAAGACCTGGAAGACGACCAGGAAGAAGACGCCGGGGGCCAGGTATTTGGCCGGCAGCCCGCCCTTGCGCAGGTAAATCCAGTTCACCACCAGCGTGACGACGGCGGCAATGGCCAGGATGGCCCATGATTCGTTCAAGAACAACGTGATCATGACGAAGACGGCGAAAGCATCCACCAGGCCCAACAACACCACCTTGACCAGGGTGCCACGGAGCGATTCCATGCCGCGGGGCTTCTTCGTTGCCCGCCGTTGCGGCGGTTGCTGGTCGCCGCCGGCCCGGGGTGCGGGTCCGGCGTCGTGGGTGGATTTGGAAACTAACGTCACGTGGCTGTCCTCTTGCAGGGGTTCAAGCTGGTCAAAACGGTGTGTGGCGCGCGGGCTCCCGGCCCGTGAGCCACACACCGCTGCTGGCAATGGCGCTTATGCGCCGATCTTGGTCTTGATGGTTGCCGCCATCTTGTGCCAGTCGGTGGCCGGATCGCCCTTGCCCTTGATCAGGTCCAGTTCGGTGGCTCCCCAGTCGTTCCAGACGGCATCCATTTCGGGGATGGCGGGCATGGGCACGCCGTTGTCGCCGATCTTGCCGAAGGCCTCCACAATCGGGTCGGAGGCGGCCTTGTCGAAGGACGTCTTCAGGGCCGGCGGGCGCCCGCCTGCCGTGAACATCGAGTCCTGGGCTGCCTCGGTGGTCAGGTAGTTCGTGACAAATTCCGTCGTGGCCAGCGCGTTGGCGCTCTTGGCGCTGATGAAGAAGCCGTTGACGCCGACAAACGGCTGTGCAGGCTTGTCGCCGGCGGTGGGCAGCGGGTCAACGGCCAGCTTGATGCCGGCCTTCTGCAGGTCCGGGACATTCCACGGGCCGGACAGGAAGTACGGGCTCTTGCCGTTCTTGAACTCTTCCTTGGCAATGTCGCCGGTGATGTTGGAGTTCAGGACCTTGGCACCGGAGTCGCCCCATTCCACCAGCTTCTTGGCAAATTCGACGCCGGCCGGCTCACCCAGGACGAGGTTCTTGGGGTCGTAGCCGCCCTCGGCGTCCAGACCGAACACGGCCGAACCCATCGAGGTCTGCAGCGGATACAGGTGGTAGGGATCGCCCTGCTTGGGGTCAAGGCCCACGAGGAAGGAGTACTTGGCGTTGCCCGCATCAACCACGCCCTGGCCGGCGGCGATCACCTCGTCAAAGGTGGTGACGGCGGCAGGCAGCAGCGCCGTGTTGCGCAGCAGTGCAATGTTTTCAACCGAGTACGGGACGCCGTAGGTTGAGCCCTTGAAGGTCATGGCTTTGACGGCCGTCGCGGAGAAGGACGCAGACTTCTCGCCCAGCTCGACCGGTGCGATGACGCCGTTCTGCACAAACTTGCCTACCCAGTCGTGCGGGCCGACGATCAGGTCCGGGCCCTTGCCCGTGGGAACCTGGGTGATGAAGTCGTCGCGGACGGCGGCGAAGTCCTTGATGACGAGCTTTACTTCGATGCCTGTGTCGGTCTTGAACTTTGCCGCGATGTCCTTCAGCGCCGGGGCGCGTTCCGCGTCCACCCACATGGTGATCGTGGAGGCGCCGCCGGCGGCCAAGTCCTGCGGTGCGGCCGATTCAGGGCTTGACGCCTTGGTGTCGCCGCCGCAGGCGCTGAGCGCGAGGGCGCCGACTGCTGTCAGCGCGCCCACGGCAAAGACGCGGCGGCTGACCGGGGTGGCACTTGTATTAGGCAACTTCATTGGTGTCCCTTTCTGGAGCCCGGCGCCCGTGGGGCGTTGCAGGCAAAAATCACATCAGTGGCTTACCTCACAACGGGCAAGCATTTTCCAAGATACATGTAAACGGTTCCAAAAAGAAGTGGCCACGCAGGACGAAATATCCTCGGGCGCTCAAATCACTGCAGCTTGGGCGCCCGCGGGCTGATCCGCCAGCGCTTGTCACGGCCCGCAGTTGCGGGGAACTTCGCGTCGCCACGCTGCGCTTCCAACTTTCAGCGGAATTTTTGAGAACGTTTTCATTCTGTGACCCAGTCCCCTAGAGTGGTGCCATGCCTGTCATCTCTCCGGACCTCGTTGTCCCCGCCGTTGTTCCCGCCTCCGCAGCTGCTTCCGCCACTTTTTCCGGCCGCTTGACGCCGGTTCATGCGGCCGCACCCGGGGGTGCGCAGCACTGGTCGGCGGATTCCGTGATTTACCAGGTCTACCCGCGCTCCTTCCGCGACAGCGACGGCGACGGGGTCGGGGACCTGGCCGGCATCACCCTTGAGCTGGAACAGTTGGCCGAGCTCGGCGTCGACGCCGTCTGGCTATCGCCGTTCTACCGGTCCCCGCAACGCGACGCCGGCTACGACGTGTCCGACTACTGCGAGGTTGACCCGCTCTTTGGCACCCTGGCCGATTTCGACCGGCTCATGGACAAGGCAGCCGCCCTGCAGCTGCGCGTGATCATCGACCTGGTTCCGAACCACTGCTCGGATCAGCACGTTCTTTTCCAGGCAGCCCTGGCGGCCTCCCCCGGCAGCGCGGAGCGGGAGATGTTCATGTTCCGCGACGGCCGGGGCCCGGAGGGTTCGTTGCCGCCCAACAACTGGCAGTCGCACTTTGGCGGTCCGGCCTGGACGCGGGTTGTTGCCGGGGACGGCACGGCCGGCCAGTGGTACCTGCACCTCTTTGACGGCACCCAGCCGGATTTCAACTGGGACAACCCCGCCGTCCAGGCAGAGTTTGAACGCGTCCTGCGGTTCTGGCTTGACCGCGGCGTGCGCGGCTTCCGGGTGGACGTGGCCCACGCCCTGGTGAAGGCGGCCGGCCTGCCCGATTGGGGCGGCACGGCGTGGGGCGGCAGCTCCGAGGGCTTCCCCGGACACCTTGCCCCCATGTTTGGCCAGCCGGCCCTGCACGACATCTATCGCCGCTGGCGCGAGGTCCTGGCCGAATACGGTCCCGAACGGATCCTCTGCGCCGAAGCCAATGTGGACCCTCTCGAACGCATGGCCGATTGGGTGCGCCCCGACCAGATGCACCAGGCCTTCAACTTCCCGTACCTGACAACCGGCTTCTCGGCGCCTGCACTGCGCCACGTCGTCGAGACCTCCCTCAACGCCTTTGATGCCGTGGGTGCCACCAGCACTTGGGTGCTCTCCAACCACGACGTCGTCCGGCATGCCACCCGCTTCGGGTACGACGGCGGTGGTCCCCGCGACGGCGACGGCGTCGGATCTGGCGACGCACAACCCAATCTGGAGCTGGGTCGCCAACGTGCGGCCGCGGCGTCGTTGTTCATGCTGGCCCTGCCGGGCGCCTGCTACCTCTACCAGGGCGAGGAACTGGGCCTCCCGGACCACACCACGCTGCCCGACGAGGCGCGCCAGGATCCCACCTTTGCCCGCACCGGCGGCGAACGGCTTGGCCGTGACGGCTGCCGCATCCCGCTGCCGTGGCGCAGCGGCAGCCAGGCTGCCGGCTTCAGCGACGGCGCCACTGCCCCGGCCGCGCCCTGGCTTCCCCAACCCTCGGACTGGCAAAGCTACGCCCGCGACACCCAGGCCGGCGACCCGGCGTCGCACCTCTCCCTGTACCGCCAGGCCTTGCGGATCCGGAGCGAGCTCAAGCTGGGCACCGGATCGCTGCAGTGGGCCGAGGACTACTGCACGGCGGATACGCTGGCATTCCTCAACGGCGACATCCTGGTGCTCATCAACACCGGCAGCGACCCCCTGCCATTGCCCGCGGGCGCCGTCATTGCCCGTTCACTTCCCGAGCTCGGCGAATCCTCTCAGCTAGAATCGTCCGAGGCCGTCTGGCTGAAACTCTGATCAAATTCGAGGGGCGATAAAGTGGCCGGCATCAAAGAGGTTGCGGAACTTTCCGGGCTGTCCATAGCCACGGTTTCACGTGCGTTGGGCGGCAGGGGAAGCGTCTCGGCCAAGAGCCGGAAGCTCGCCCAGGACGCCGCCGCGGAGCTGGGGTTCGTCCTGTCCTATGCGGCCTCCAGCCTGGCCTCCGGGCGAAACCACAACATCGGCATCGTGGTCCCCGGAGTGAACCGATGGTTCTACTCCTCGGTCATCGACGGTGCCTCCGCCGAGCTCCTCGAAGCCGGCTACGACCTCACGCTGTACACCACCAGCCAAAATGAAAGCCACCGCGCCACCATCCTCACAGATTTCCTGCTGCGGAAAAGGCTCGACGCCGTCATAGCAGTTTCGCTGGAACTCACCGAGGCCGAGGTCGGCCAGCTGCTGGCGATACACCGACCCGTGCTCGGCATTGGCGGGCCGCTCCCCGGAGCCGACAGCCTGCGAGTGGACGATTTTCATCTGGCGAAAAGGGCCACGGAGCATTTGATCGGGCTCGGCCACACGCGTATTGCGCACATTGGCGGGGACCACGAGTACGACGCCGACTTCAAATTGCCCGGGACCAGGCGAAGCGGCTACCAAATGGCCATGCAGGACGCTGGCCTGCCCACTTCAGAGGCTTGGCAGCAGAGCTCCGACTTCACCGTGCAGGGCGCCTACGCGACCGCCCGCGCCCTCCTGGGCGCCGGCCTGGTCCGCCCCACAGCGGTCTTCGCCGCCTCGGATGAAATGGCCATCGGCACGATCCTCGCAGCCAGGGACTTTGGCTTGCGTGTCCCCGAGGAACTCTCAGTCATTGGCATTGACGGTCATGAGCTGGGCCAGGTTTTCGGGCTGACAACGTTCGACCAGAATCCGCGGGGGCAGGGCTCCCTGGCCGCCAAGCGCATTCTGGCCCGGCTGGAGCAGTCAACCCAGGACGGGACCACCCCGTACGAACCTGTGGCAGAGGAATTCCCCACGAAGCTTGTGGTGCGGACCAGTACGGCCATTCCGCCCGTGGAGTGAGCCGTTCACGCGCTAACTGACTGTGCATTAAATGGGTGTGGCCGCACTGGGCGGCCGTGTGGTGGTTTTGGTTGGTGGCTGACTGTTGGTTGGCGGTGTTGGGTGGGGTTAAGTGCAGGGAGGCCCCACACCTGGTGGTGTGGGGCCTCGACCTG
>NZ_JBQSVT010000025.1:0-65743 GCF_052376555.1 Specibacter sp. AOP5-B1-6 | reverse complement strand
ACTGCCGATCCCGATGAATTACAACGAATACGCGATGCCGGCGTCGAAGTCGTCCAAGTGACAGTGAAAGCCTGAGGGCTTCCACTATTTGTTGGGGGTCTTGCTGCTCGGCGGCCCCGTTTCGAGATTACGGGTGTCAATAGGAGAAATGAGGTGTGGGTGGCTGGTTTCCTGCCACTGGATGGCACGGGCGTCCCCGTTGCGGGCTTGTATGTTTTGGGCCTGCAGCTTTCCTCGGTGCAGTGGGGCACCGCCATCGC
The DNA here is from genome assembly GCF_052376555.1 of Specibacter sp. AOP5-B1-6. Classification (NCBI taxonomy): domain Bacteria; kingdom Bacillati; phylum Actinomycetota; class Actinomycetes; order Micrococcales; family Micrococcaceae; genus Specibacter; species Specibacter sp. AOP5-B1-6. Next base: position 65,483 of record NZ_JBQSVT010000025.1, on the reverse strand, counting down.
TTCCGAAGCTTCCGCCAAGTACCGCAGCGGCTACCGCACGGTTCGTGACGCCGACGCGATCGCGGCTTACATTCTGGCCCGCTGACGCCGAGCAAGTTTGTGGGTTCGAGCTGAGGGCTGCGGGATGACTGGAGGATTCTTGCCCGGACGTGGGAAAAAACGAAGGCTGGCCCGCAGCAATCGGGTGTGGCAATCCAAATTCATGAATTGCCGCCGGTTGCTGCGGGTCAGCCTGGATGGGCCCACGCGCCCGAGGGCCCTAAGGTTGGCTCGCTTGCGAGCCAACCTTAGGGAGGGCGTGGGGATTAGTGGCGGGCCTCCTTGCGACGTGCTGCCATGGCTACCGCACCACCGGCGCCGAGCAGGACGAGTGCACCCAGACCCAGCGGAAGCACGGCGGCTCCCGTGGTGGCGAGGTTACCCGAACCATTGCCGCCGGCACCAGCACCAGGACCAGCCGTGGCGCCCGAGGTGGGCACCGCGGAGGGCGAGGTGCCCGGGTCGGTGGTGGCCGGCGTCGTGCCTGCAGGGCTGGTTGCAGGAGGTGTTTCACCGGGTGTGGTCGGAGCAGGCGTTGTCGGCTCCGGGGTGACCACGTCGGCCGACACCGGGATGGTGATCGGCAGGCGGGCGTAGGTGCCGCCGTCGGTGGTGATGGTGAAGCGGCCGGCGTTGAGCTGCTCCGGAACCGTGAAGTTCAGTGTCGCTGCGCCGTCGGCGACCGGTGAGGTGCCCAGCTCCGAAGGCAGAACTGCGGCTGTCATGACGGCGAAGCCGGTGCCGCCGCCGCTGCCCGAGGGCTCGTACCGGACAGTGACCTCGGTGGAGTTGGTGACTCCGAGTGAGGTGAGGTCGAGCTTGTTCAGGCCAAGCGTGACCTCCTGGCCCTCGGTGACAGCCGCCGGTGCGTCGACCACGTCCACGCCGCGGCGGGAGAAGTCAGGTGCGATCGGTGCGGTTTCCGACTTCTCGCCGATGTACTTGATCCAGGCGTCCCGGTCAATGAGGCCGGAATCCTTGGTGTTGGTGCCCTCGGTGAAGATGCGGAAGTTGTCGCCGCCCGTTGCCAGGAAGCTGAACGTGCCCACGCGGTAGGAACGGGTCTCATCCAGCGGTGCGCCGTTGATGACCACGGAGGTGATGTGGTCGCCCAACTCGCGGCTGGAATCGTAGGTGTAGTCGACGTTGGAGGACAGTCCCAGGTTCAGGAACGGGCGGCTGGGTACGGTGCCGTCCGCGTTGGTCTGCCACTGCTGCTCCAGCATGGTCTTCACTTGGGCGCCCGTGAGCGAGGTGGTCCACAGGTTGTTCACGAACGGCAGCACCGCGTTGGCGTTGGCGTAGGTGACCACGCCGTCCTCGAAGCCTTCGTTCTTGTAGAGCAGATCCGCACGGAGTCCGCCAGGATTGACGACGCCGATCTCGGCTCCGCCTGTCTGCTCCTCCTTGAGGGCGTCCAGGAGGGCGTTGCCCACCAAGTTGCCCAGCGAGGATTCACTGCCGCGGTCATCGCGGGTGTACGTGTCCGTGGCTGCATCGTAGGTCTGCGCCGTGGTGATGTCGGCAGCGATCTTGCCGACGGGCACGCTTCCTGCAACCTCGGCGTCGGCCAAAGCCGCATCCGTGATGGTCTTTACCTCTGCAACGCGGGGGAACTCGTTGGCCAGCTCGGCGTCGTCGGCCTCGGTGCGGGGCACATTGCCCTGCGTGTAGGAGACAACTGCGTTGCTGGTGGGGTCAACCTGCAGCTGGATCTGGCCGATGAACTCGCCGTAGCTTCCGGTCTGGAGCACGGGGCGGGTCTTCAGGGCCGCGTCCGCGGAAACGCCCGGGATGGGTGCGTCCCATGCGTACTGCTTGTGCGTGTGGCCGGTGAAGATGGCGTCCACGTCGGCGCTGGTCCCGTTCACGATCTCTGCGAACGCGCCGCCGGCGGCAACTTCCTGCTCCAGGGTTGCCTTTTCGGGGGTTCCCGCGCCTGCGCCCTCGTGGTATTCAGCCACGATGACGTCGGCCAGGCCTTCGTCGGTGATCTTCTTGGCCACGCGGTTGACAGCCTCAACAGGATCGCCGAATTCCAGCATGTCGATGCCGGACGGGGTCACCAGTGTGGGGGTCTCCTGCGTGATGGCACCGATGACGGCAACCTTCACGCCGTCGACCTCGATGACCTTGTACTCGTCAAGCACCGGGTTGGCAGTGCCCTTCGCATACACGTTGGCACCGAGGTAGTCCCAGTTGGCGGCGTCGGTGACGCGCCCGTCAAGGTCCGCGTAACCCTTGTCGAACTCATGATTTCCGACGGCGGACGCCTGCAGTTCCAGCGCGTTCAGCACGTCGATGGTGGGCTTGTCCTCCTGCGAGGCGGAGGCAAACAAGCTCGCACCGATGTTGTCACCGGCGGACAGGAAAGCGGTGTTGGCGTCGCCTGATGCGGCGCGCAGCTGCTCCACCGTGCCGGCAAACTTGACCGTGTTGGCGTCGATGCGGCCGTGGAAGTCGTTGATGTTCAGGAGGTTGATTTCCTTGGTGGCCGCCGGAGCGTCACCAAGGTTCAGGCCGACGACGACGGGGTCGTGGTCGGAGGCGGCAAATGCCGAACTGTCATAGAAGTTGGTGACGTTGTAGTTGTAGCGGCTGTAGCCCATGGCAATGGACTCGGTGGAGTTGATGTTCCAGATGTCGACGCCGGTGACCAGCGCATCGAGGGCCGGAGTGGCAACGATGTGGTCCAGCGAGCCAACCAAACCGCCGTAGGCGTAGGAGTGCTTGCCGGTCTTCGCGCCCTGGTCAACGTAGCCGGCGTCGGCCATGACCGTCATGGGATCTTCGAAGCTGTAGGCGTTGAAGTCACCCATGAGCAGCACCTTGTCGGTGCCCTGTGCGGTCTGAAGTTCGGTGGAGAACTTCACCAGTGCCTTGGCCTGTGCGGTGCGTGCCAGGTTGGAGTTGCCCTGGCCCTCGTCGGTGTCATCCGGTGTGGCGGCCGACCCCTTGGACTTGAAGTGGTTGGCAATCAAGATCACCTTGGCGGAGTCTGCATTGCCGGCAAGCTGGAAGGCCTGGGCGAGCGGCTGGCGGGCAATCCCTGTGTAGGCCGGATCGTCGAGGATGACGGAATCGCCAACAGGCACGGCCACCGCCTTCTTGTAGATGAAGGCCGTGCGGATGACATCTTCCACGTCTGCAGCCGGACGCAGTTCCGGTGAGCGGACATAATCCCAGACTCCTGGTGCGGCAACGTTGAGCGCATCGACCAAGGTAGACAGGGCCGCGTCGCGGTCGGTGCCGAACTTGATCGAGTTTTCAATTTCTTCCAGGGAGAGGACCTCGGCGCCCGAGTCATTGATGCCGGCGACAATCTTGTCCTGCTGGCGCTTCAGGTTTTCGGCGTTGGCGGCACCGCGCTGCAGGCAGCCGGTGCGGACGGCGATGGGGTTGCCCTCCCGGTCGTTGTAGAACTGGCACTTGGCGTTCTTGTCGCCGGTTTCGATGAAGTAGTTCTGCACGTTGAAGGAGGCAACCTTGAGGTCTCCGCCCACTTCTTGTGGTGCGGCTTCCCGGTTGCTGCCAAACGCGATGGGCTGCACGGTTCCCGCGTTGGTGGGCGTCAGCGCCTCCAGCGGCTGGAACTTGTAGGAGTTGTTGCGGTTGTCGAAGATGACAGGGGCCATAAAGTCGGACGTCGAGCCAAGTCGCATGGGTGTTTCAGCGCTCAGCCAGGGGAGCGGTGAGTCCTGGACGTTGAAGAAGTTGGTGCTTGAGCCGTCGTCGAGCTTGATGCCCTTGGCAGCGTTCTCGGCGACCTGGGCCGCGTGCGCGGCGGAACCGACGGCCCCGACGGAGGTGGGCTGCAACAGCACGTCCTCACCAACCGCAAGTCCAATTTCGCCGTACTGGTTCAGCGAATAGTTGTCGGTGATGGTGAACTGGCCGTCGGGTGCCACGAGCATGCCCTCAAGGGTCTCGCGCAGTTCCGTGGTTTCCGGGACACTGACGACGGCGGCCTTGACCTCTGCCGCTGCCTCGTCCAGTTGCGTCATGCCACCGGCCGGGACGTCAATCTCGGTGGTGGTAGTTTCGGGCCCGCCAAATTCCTTGACCAGGCCGGTGACTTCAACGTAGTCGCCGATCTTGACGCTGGCGACCGTGCCCGGTGAGTAGACGAACACGCCGTCGGAGGCCTTGTGGGTGGCGAGGTCAATGTCGCCGCCGGTGTCGGGGGTCTGGATGAAGTAGCCGTTGAAGCCGCCAGTGGGATAAGCCGCAGTGACCTTGCCCTTGGTGGTGACCGTGGTGCCTTCGAGCGGGCTCTTGGCTCCTTCGCCCTGGATCTCGGCGATGGTCTTGGCGCCAGATTCTTCCGGTGGGGGAAGAGGTTCGTCGGTGCCGTTGATGCCGGTGGGCGTGGGCGCAGCCTTCGTGAAGTCGGCTGTGTTGTTGTCCGTGTCGACGAAATCGGTGCGGTTCAGCGACGTGGTGACGGAGGCTGCCGAGGATGCCGCTGTTTCAAAGGTGTTGGACTCGCCGTAGCCGAGCAGGTCAACAACGCCCGGAGTGCCGATCAAGGAACCGATGCCCAGGTCTGCGGGCAACTTGGCAGCCTGGTCCGACAGGATAATCGTTCCTGCTGAACCTGAGAAGCTGAAGCTGCTGGCGTCCGCATCGGTGGCGGGCAATTCACGGCCATTGTCTGCGTTGGAGCTGCCCTTGACCAGGTAGTAGTCGTTGGCTTTGATGGTGCCGGACAGGGCAGCCAGTCCTGTTGGGACCACCTGCCCACCAGCGGAGCGGTACTGCACCGACCAGCCCTCGAGGCTGATGTCAGCATCAGTGGGGTTGTACAGCTCCACGAACTTGTTCTTGTAGGAGGCGTTGGCGCTGCCGCCGTTGAGGTAGGCCTCATTGATGATCACATTCGGTGACGCGAGGGTGCCTGCTTGGGTGACAGCTTTGGGGAGTGCCCCGCTTGGCGCAAGCTCCGCCGTCGTGCTTTCAGCGGCAGCAGTGGGCGATTCGGTGGTGGTTGCGGCAGCAGCGGTTGGATCCGCGGTTGCCGGCTCGTCGGTGGCCATGGCGGGCGAAATCGCCAACGGGGCCACGGCGAGACCAAACGCCAGTACGGCACCCAGTCCCGCCTTGATGAAGTTGTTGCTCGTCATGTCTCCAACTCTCGAAAGTGAGGCACGTCCTTGTGCCATGAGTGATGATGAACCACAGTTTTCGATTGGGGAAACAACAAAAGCCGACCCCCCGACCCGCCCTGCAGGAACGTGTTTGAGCCAAACACATAGATGTGAGTCACTCATGAACGCAACCTTGCGGTCAAGGAAACAGCAGGTGTTCGTTTGGAAATGGTTGGGAATGTAGCTAAAAGTCAGCTTCAGGGGGGCGTGGAACGTGCCTTTGTTTGAACGGCCGTCCTTTTGGCTAGGAGCTTGAGGTACAGGCATGGTCCGTTCCGGCAGTCATGGCCTGATCCATGTTTCGGACTGCTGAGGCAGACATCAAATACGTGCCGGAACGCCCGGATCGGGCGCTGCGAACTCCCTGGAACGGTGGCAGACACGCCCGGGCCATACACGCATTTTGGCCGCTAACCCCCGTCCGGCACAGCCGCGCACGGTTAAACACAAGGGAAGCAACCTCATGACGAGACTGCTTCCCTTTTCCGTGCGGAAGGTAAGAGATTCGAACTCTTGGTACGGGGTTACCGCACACTGGTTTTCAAGACCAGCTCCATCGGCCGCTCGGACAACCTTCCTTACCCTAGTAGTGTTTCATAGGCAGGGCCGAGCTACCAAAATGAGCGCCGGTGGGGCTAAGATTCACGGGTACTTAAGGGTGATGGAGAAGGTCATGAAGGCAATAGTTGCAACGGGCGCAGGCGGCCCAGAGGTTTTGTCCCTGACCGAGGTGCCAGCGCCTGTTCCGGGCCCGGGCGAGGTGCTGATAGACGTGGTTGCCGCGGGAATCAACCGTGCAGACGTGCAACAGCGGCGCGGCTTTTACCCGCCACCGCCGGGCGCATCACAGATTTTGGGCCTGGAGGTGTCCGGCCGGATCGCCGGCTTCGGCCCCAATGTGACCCGGCCCTTCAGCGTCGGCGACAAGGTGGTGGCTTTGCTCACAGGCGGCGGCTACGCGTCCCAGGTCGCTGTTCCGGCGGGCCAGGTGCTGCAGTTGCCGGAGGGCATTGACGTAATTTCAGCCGCTGCGCTGCCCGAGGTTGCCGCCACCGTGCACTCAAACTTGTTCATGACGGCTCAGCTGCAGCCGGGTGAAACTGTGCTCATTCACGGCGGTGCCGGCGGCATTGGAGCCATGGCCATCCAGCTTGCCAAGGCCGCAGGAGCCCGCGTCGTCGCCACGGCCGGCAGCGACGAAAAGGTCGCCATGCTCACCGGATACCTCGGTGCCGACCTGGCCATCAACTACCGCACCGAGGATTTCGTGGAGCTCACCAAGGACTTCACCGGCGGGCTCGGTGCCAACGTGATCCTCGACGTCGTCGGTGCCAAGTACCTGGCCCGGAACGTGGAGACGCTTGCCACCTACGGCCGGATGGTTGTCATCGGCCTGCAGGGAGGTGCGACGGCGGAACTCAACCTGGGTGCCCTGCTCACCAAGCGTGCGGCCATCATTGGCACGACGCTGCGGGCCCGTTCCGTTGAGGAAAAGTCGACCATCATGGACGGTGTGCGCGAGCATGTCTGGCCGTTGGTTTCCAACGGGGCCGTCAAGCCCATGGTGGACAAAACTTTCCCGCTGACCCAGGTTGCCGCGGCGCACGAATACTTTGATTCGGGCGAGCACGTGGGCAAGGTGCTGTTGACGCTCTAACGGCGCAGCGTTTAGCGGGGGCAGTGCCCATGCTTTTCTTTTGTAGCCCTGGTCGGCCGCCCGCAGGGATGCAAGCAAACTTTTGCAGTTCCGGACGTCCTGCAGCAGCCGTTTCGTTTTCGCGCCCTCGATGAGCGCCTGACCGGCGTCAAGCTCTCGCTTGGTGTACGGCACCGTGCGTCCCCTGTGCCCGGCGAGCAGTGCGAAAATCACCGCCAGAAGCAGGTGGCCGTCGGCCATGTCGGAGAAATCGGGGAGCGCAGGGTGATGGATCCTTTCCGGGTCCTCAACGCTAACAAACACCCGGAGCACGGAAATCTTGGCGGAATGGCGCCGAAGACTTGCGCCGACCATACTCAGTAGCTACATTAACCATACGCGGTATGTATGCCGTTGTCGCGATGGTTCGTTGGGGGCTTTCGCGCCGATCCGAAAGGCATTCCCATGTCCATCAAACATTCCTTGCTGGCGTTGCTGCACGAAAGCCCGCGCTATGGCTATCAGCTGCGCGGCGAGTTCGAGGAGCGTACCGGCTCCACCTGGCCATTGAACATCGGGCAGGTCTACACCACTCTTGACCGGCTGGAGCGTGACGAGCTGGTGGAAAAGAACGGGGACGACGGTGAAGGCCACGTCATTTACAGCATCACGGACGCAGGCCGCGCCGAAGTGCTGGGCTGGTTCGCCGCTCCCGTCGCCGCAACCAACCCGCCGCGCAATGAGCTCGCCATCAAGCTTGCGCTCGCGCTGACCATCGATGAGGTGGACGTGTCCGCCGTCGTTCAAGCCCAGCGCTCTGCTTCCATGAGACTGCTGCAGGACTACACACGCCAACGCCGGGCAGCCGCCACCAATGCTGGTACGCAGCTCTCCGGTGCCCCCGGCTCCGGCGATCCCAACGATGCGGCCTGGCTGCTGGTGCTGGATTCGTTGATCTTCACCACTGAGGCTGAGGTGCGGTGGCTGGACCACTGCGAAGGCTGGATGGCGAAGCGCGCCGCCTCAGCACGCAGGGCGAAGACAATTGCTGCCGACAAGACGGCCGCAGTCAAAGAAGCCTCCGCGCCGGCAGACAAGGTGGTCTTCCCGTGAGCAACGAAATCCTGCAGCTTGAAAGCGTCAGCCGGACTTACGGTGAAGGCGCCACGTCGGTGGCGGCGCTGCGAAGCGTCAACCTAACCATCCATGCGGGAGAATTTGTGGCCGTCATGGGGCCCTCAGGCTCGGGCAAGTCGTCACTGCTGACACTCGCCGGGGGTCTCGACAAAGCCACCAGGGGAGAGGTTTTTGTTGAGGGCACGCCGTTGGGCGGCCTCAGCATCAACGAACTGGCGAGGTTGCGCCGTCGTGCGGTGGGCTACGTCTTCCAAGACTTCAATCTGGTGCCCACCCTGACCGCCGCAGAAAACGTGGCCCTGCCGAGGGAACTGGACGGCATCCCGGCCAGAAAGGCACGCCGCCAGGCCAAGGACGCACTGCGTCTTGTCGGCATTGAGGAATTGGCCGACAGGTTCATGGACCAAATGTCCGGCGGGCAGCAGCAGCGGGTGGCGATTGCCCGGGCCATTGTGGGCCAGCGCCGGCTGATTCTGGCCGATGAACCGACGGGTGCGCTGGATTCAGCAACGGGTGACGGCATTCTTGAGGTGCTGCGCAACCGCGCAGAGGCCGGGGCCGCCGTCGTCATGGTCACGCACGAGGCCAGGCATGCAGGCTGGGCCGACCGTGTGGTGTTCCTGAAGGATGGCCGCATTGTTGATGAAGCGGCCTCGCAGAACGATCCCTCCGTGCTGCTCTCCGGCATGGCCCGCTGAGGTGGCGCTTGATCTAAAGCCCGTCAAGGGTGGCGGGCAGCACCGCCTGCGCCTTGCCCTGAAAATGGCGTGGCGCGACATCCGCCGCCACAAGGGCCGTTCCGCGCTCATCATCGCGTTGATTGCGCTGCCCATTTTTGCCATGTCCGCCGCCGCCACCGCCGGACAGAGCATGCTGGCCACCCCGAACGAAACCGTGTTGCACGAGCTGGGACAGACGCAGGGGCGGCTGAGCGGAATGGGTGCCCTGAATTCCACCATGGTGCAATCCCTGCGTGGGGATCTCGGATACCCGTACAGCTCGGATGACCAGGACCAGAATTTTGTTGCCGCAAGTCCCGCGGATGTCGTCCCCGCTGGCTACCGGGCGATCACTGCCCAAGCAACGCAGCTGACCACCCCGGTGGGGCAGGCCCAGATGCCGCTGCAGACCGTCGTTACGGATGCTCTCGATCCGGCCTTTGCTGGCAAGTATGAGTTGTTGGACGGTGTCATACCAGCAGGCCCCAATCAAGCCGTGGGGTCACCCGGACTGTTTGACCGTTTTGAGCTCGACGTGGGGGAGAAGCTGACGACGTCGGCAGGCACCTTTGAATTGGTCGGAAGCGTGCGCGATGCCGGGGCCTCGGACAGCAACGCCTTTCTGTATCTGAAGACGAACCAGCTGCCGGCTGCAGCGCTTGCTTCCGCTGGGCCGACCACCGTCTACCTGGCTGGTGACAAGCCAATCAACTGGGCCGACGCGAAGAATTTCAATGCCAAGGGCGTTCAGGTCACCTCACACAGCCTCTTGCTGAGTCCGCCCTCGCTGACGGAACGGCCGGCGCAGCCCAACGATGACGCGTCCAATTCCGCCCAACAAAACGTCCTCACCATGGCATTGACGGGTGCGCTCATCGGTGTTCTGGCATTGCTTGAAGTGGGGCTTTTGGCAGGAGCGGCCTTTGCCGTTGGTGCCAGAAAGCAACAACGGGACTTGGCTCTGCTGACTACTTCCGGAGCGGAAGGTGGCCTGTTGCGCACAGTGGTAACGGCGAGCGGCATTTGGCTGGGGTTGGCAGGCGGGGTGATTGGTGCGGTTCTGGGCACCGCGGCCGCTGTGATTGGGGTCCTTTATATTCGAGCCCAGGGCCACGTCCTCTTCGCCGGTCTCCATATCCAGTGGATCGGCGTCGTGGTCCTCATTGTGGTGGGGCTGCTTGCTGGTTGGTTGGCCGCCATGGTCCCGGCCCGTGCGGTGTCCAAGCAAGCCACGTTGTCGGCATTGAAATCCGGCCGAACTGCGGATGCACCCTCCAAATGGACAACCCGAATCGGGATCGGCATGGCCATACTTGCGACGCTCGCCATGGCGGCCGGTGGAGTAATCGCCGTTGCCACAGGCAACGGTCCCCATATGCTTCAAGCGCAGCCGCTGTATTTGGGGCTGATCATCGTGGGTGCGGTGTTGCTGGTTCTTGCGATGATTTGCTTGGTCGGCCGAATCATTGATCTCTTGACCGCGAGGACTTCGTGGCTGCCCGTGCCGCTTCGCATGGCTGCACGGGATTCCGCCAGAAATCGTGGGCGGACTGTTCCCGCTGTGGCCGCTGTGCTGGCAGCGGCCACGTTGTCGGGTGCGCTCATGGTCGGTACCGCCAGCGTCATGCAGCAAGTGAGTGACAACCATGGTTGGCAATACAATCTCAACCAAGTGGGGATCCCGCTGCAATACGAGGAGTCCACACCTTCGGATGCCCATGGTGCCGTGGGTGCGGACCCGGCTCACGTCGTCACGGTTGACCCCGCCAAAGTCACCGCCGCACTGAAAACCTCGGTTGGGCCCGACGTGGAAACTCATGTCCTTCGCGGCGGAACACCGAGCAATTCTTGTCCGTCCGGTTCACTCAACGATGATGGGGAATACGTTTCGCCGCCTTGTATTGGCTGGGTGCTCGCCGAGCCGGAGGCCAACCGTTGCGAGATGACCGATGGTGGCAGGCCTGTGGACGTGGCTGACTGGCGATGCTCAGGGGCCATGAATACGACGAATTTCGGCACCTTCCTGCCGCCGATCGTTGTGGGCGGTGAGGACGAACTGGCGGCACTCCTGGGACGCGAGCCAAACGACGCCGCCAAGGAAGCGCTCACATCAGGCGGCATTGTCATCACCAACAAGATCTATGCCGACAATGACGGCAATGCGTCGGTCATCAGCATCGATTTCCATGCTGAAACTAGCTACAGCAACGCCGCGGTTGGACGTGGGGACACTAAAGGTCCCACGTTCCTGCGGTCAAGCTATGTTCCTTTGAGTTCCAAGGCCTTGCCGGCTGTCGTCGAAGCCCCGGAAAAGCCGCTCCACTTTTACGGTGTCGTTTCCGCGGAGACGGCCGCGACCATGGGGATGCCAGTTGATGAAAGAACGCTCTTGATCACGGCGGCCGGGCCGCTGAGCCTGGCTTCCGGAGACAAGGTGGCCGCTTCGTTGGCGCCATTCATGGGTCCGTTTGGCGGCTTCGCATTGGAGGAGGGCCCGCCAACTTTCGTCAACCTCATGCTTTGGCTCATCGTCGTCGGCGGTGCGCTGATCACGTTGAGCGCCGCAGGCATCACTGCCGGACTGGCGCTCGCCGACGGTCGCAATGACCACGCCACTCTGGCCAGTGTTGGTGCCGACACGAAGCTGCGCAAGGCCATTTCCGGATCCCAAACGCTCATGACGGCCATGCTGGGCACAGTCCTGGGCATAGTTGCCGGGGCCATTCCGGTGATAGTCGTGCTGTCGCTGCAGTCCGGAGTTGCGATCGTCATCCCCTGGCTGCAAATGGGTGCGTTGATGATCCTTGTCCCCCTCTTCGGCGCAGCGGCCGCGTGGGTGCTCACGAAGGGCAAGCTGCCCATGACCAGGCGCCAAACCCTGGCCTGACCACCCCCACCCCCAGTTCTGTATGGCAGCTGTTTGACCGATTTTCCCGATATCCGGTGTTTTTGGGCCATCAACTGCCACACAGATTTTTATGAGGCACCGAAGCACGACGGCGGGAGGCCCCACCTTCCCAGAGAAGGCGGGGATCCCGTCGTCGTGCTTCCCTGACACCCTCCCGCCGCTCATCGCAAAGACGCTACCGTTGGCAGATATTCCGCCATGATCCGGGCCACACCACGCATGGAATCCGGAAGCTGTGACTACCCTCAAAAGGCCGTAATGATGTCTTAGCGTAGGGAAAAACATGACAATGCCGTCAAGCGGGGCCGCCGATCAAGGCGATGTCCTGGTTCAGGACCCCGATCTGCCACCGGTGGCCGTTGATCTGGAAGCCGAAGCAGAAACACAGAAGTGGACGCCGCTGAAGATTGCGATCTGGGCCGCCATTGCACTGCTGGGCGGCGTGGCCTGGGTTGTGCTGGCCGTGGTCCGCGGGGAAACCGTCAACGCCATTTGGTTTGTCTTTGCCGCAGTGTGCACCTACCTGATCGGCTACCGCTTTTACTCCAAGGTCATTGAGAAGTTCCTGCTCAAGCCCAACGACAAGCGCGCCACCCCGGCTGAATACAAGGCCGACGGCAAGGACTTTGTCCCCACCGACCGCAACGTGCTCTTCGGGCACCACTTCGCCGCCATCGCCGGCGCCGGACCCCTGGTGGGCCCGATCCTGGCAGCCCAAATGGGTTACCTGCCCGGCACCATCTGGATCATCGTCGGCGTCGTGCTGGCCGGTGCCGTGCAGGACTACCTGGTTCTGCACTTCTCCATGCGCCGCGGCGGCCGTTCGCTGGGCCAGATGGCCCGCGAGGAACTTGGCGTCGTCGGCGGCACCGCCGCACTGATCGCGACGCTGCTGATCATGATCATCATCGTCGCGATCCTTGCCCTCGTCGTTGTCAACGCGCTGGGCGAGTCCCCGTGGGGCGTGTTCTCGGTGTCCATGACCATCCCGATCGCACTGTTCATGGGCGTCTACCTGCGCTACCTGCGTCCCGGCAAGGTCATGGAAGTGTCCCTGATCGGCGTCGTCCTGCTGCTCGCAGCGATCGTTGGCGGCGGCATGGTTGCGGCCACCGAATGGGGCTCCACCTTCTTCCACCTGGACCGCACCACCCTGGCCTGGGCCATCATCATCTACGGTTTCATCGCCGCCATCCTGCCCGTCTGGCTGCTGCTGGCCCCGCGCGACTACCTCTCCACGTTCATGAAGATCGGCACCATCGTCATGCTGGCCGGCTCCATTGTGCTGGTTCGCCCCACGATCAACGTCCCGGCGTTCAGTGAATTTGCCGGCCGCTCCGACGGCCCCGTGTTCTCGGGCGCCTTGTTCCCGTTCCTGTTCATCACGATCGCCTGCGGTGCGCTCTCCGGTTTCCACGCCTTGATCGCCTCCGGCACCACGCCGAAGCTGATTGAAAAGGAACGCCAGGCCCGCTACATCGGCTACGGCGGCATGCTCATGGAATCCTTCGTGGCGATCATGGCCCTGGTTGCGGCACTGTCCATCGACCGCGGCATCTACTTCGCCATGAACTCCTCCGGCGCGGCAACTGGCGGCACCATCGAGGGCGCCGCCGCGTTCGTGAACTCGCTGGGCCTGACCGGCGTGCATGTTGACCCCGCCACGCTCGCCCAAACAGCGGCCGACGTCGGCGAGGAGTCGATCGTTTCCCGCACCGGCGGCGCACCGACCCTTGCCGTGGGCCTGGCCCACATCATGCAGCAGGTGGCCGGCGGGCAGGCCATGATGAGCTTCTGGTACCACTTTGCGATCATGTTCGAGGCCCTCTTCATCCTCACGGCCGTCGACGCCGGAACCCGTGTGGCACGCTTCATGCTGCAGGACTCCATCGGCAACTTCGTGCCGAAGTTCAAGGACACCTCCTGGCGCCTTGGTTCGTGGATCACGACGGCCATCATGGTGGCCGGCTGGGGCGCGATCCTCATCATGGGCGTCACGGATCCGCTCGGCGGCATCAACACCTTGTTCCCGCTGTTCGGCATCGCCAACCAGCTTCTGGCGGCCATCGCCCTGGCCGTCTGCCTGGTGATCGTTTCCAAGCACACGCATGTGAAGTACCTGTGGATGGTGGCGCTGCCGCTGACCTTTGTCACCGTGGTCACGGTATTCGCGTCCTTCCAGAAGATCTTCTCCACTGTCCCGGCCGTCGGTTACTGGGCGCAGCACAATGCGTTCAAGGCGGCACTGGCCAGCGGCGAGACCAGCCACGGCACCGCCAAGACCGTCGAGGCAATGGAGGCCGTTGTCCGCAACACCTTCGTCCAGGGCACCCTGTCGATCATCTTCGTGGTCCTGTCACTGATTGTGATTGCGACGGCGGTCATGGTCACGATCCGCTCCGTCAAGGCTGGCGGGGGCACCAGCCTCGAGGACCCGGCGCTTCCCTCGCGGATCTTCGCGCCGGCATCCATCGTGCCGACGGCAGCTGAAAAGGTCCTGATGAAGGAATGGGCCGATTCCGGCAAACAATCAGCGCGGTCCGGGCACTAGCCATGGAGTTGTTGCGCAGCGCCAGCCGCGGCCTCGGGGCCGTGAACAGGTACCTCAAGGGAGTCCTCGGCGAGGATTCCTACGACAAGTACCTTGACCACCACCGTGCCACCGGCTGCGCGACCGCGCCCATGAACGTGAAGGAGTTCTGGCGCGACAAAACAGACCGCCAGGACGCCAACCCGGAGGGCCGCTGCTGCTGAGCCGACGTTCATGACGTGGCAAGCTGGCGGGCGTAGGGGAACTTTCCCCTACGCTCGCCGGGTTGCCACGTCATCGGCGTTAAAGCCATGGACGACGGCGGCACGCGCCTCCCAGCCGACCGGCGCCCGGGCGGGGCAACAGCGGATCCTGCGGGGCGGGCCTTGCGTACCCGTGAGAGACTGGCACTATGAGTGAAAAGGCGCAGATCCCGGCCACTGACGAAGCGGCTGAAGGCACAATTTTGGGCAATGCGGCAAGTGGCGCGGCGGAGAAGGCGGACGAGGTCGCAGGGGATTCCACGGCCGGAACAAAGGCAAAGAAGCCTGCCTCTGTGGCTGACATGGTCGACCAGCCGGCCAAGGTGATGCGCATCGGCACTATGGTCAAACAGCTGCTCGACGAGGTGAAAAGCGCGCCACTGGATGACGCCGCCCGATCCCGGCTCGCGGAAATCCACCAGGCCTCGATTGCTGAGCTGGAAGACGGACTGGCACCCGAACTTGTGGCGGAACTGCACCGCCTGAGCCTGCCCTTCACGGACACGAGCGCACCGTCGGACGCTGAACTGCGCATCGCCCAGGCCCAGCTGGTGGGCTGGCTCGAGGGACTGTTCCACGGCATCCAGACCGCCTTGGCCGCCCAGGCCATGGCCAACCAGCAAACAGCCGCACGCCTGGCCATGCACCAGCTGCCGCCCGGTACGATGATTGCCCCCGGCGTGGTTGTTGGCGAGAACGGTGAGCCCCAGCGTGCCTCGGCAGACCAGGGCGGCAGCCAGCGACAGGGCATCCCCGGCCAAAACCAAATGGGCGGGCCGGATTCCGGCGGTCCCGGACAGTACCTCTGATGGCCATGTTCAAAGGTCTATTTGGTGCCGCACGGCAGGCGAAGCACGACGACGTCGAACTCGGCAAGGGCGTTTGGCGCCGCACCCACGACAGGTTCCGCCGCGGCCTCGACCGTTTCCACCAGATGCTCGAGGGCCTGGCCGAAGCGGAGCCTGGGCAAACACAAACGCTGTCACAAACAACCCAAAACTACGACGCCATGGTGCAGGTGGCCGACAGTCTCGCCGATCTCCTGCCCGAGGTGCGGAGCATTGCCGCGCGGGCCCAGGCAGCAGGGCCCAGCGACGGAATGGAAATCCCCACGGGGACCGGCGGCTACCTCAATGACGTGCACCGTGAACTTTCCCGCGCGGGCAATGCGCTGGCGGCAACGGCGGAGGCCCTGGCCCTGCTGAGACTTGGCGTGGGGGCCGTGTCCGGCGTGGAACTCAAGGCAGACATCGTGCGCCAGCACGTCACCCGTGCCGGGGAACTGCTGGCCGAAAAATAAGCGAGTTGATGGGGCAGCCGTTGCCCCGGCGCTAGGCTCGGGTTCGTTCGGTGGCCCGGCCAACTTCGTGGAGCAGCTCCTGATTGCCGACGAAGCGTTGGCACTCATCAGCGACCAAATCGCCGAGACGGGCGCACTCGGATCCGAGTGAGCCGGCAACATGGGGCGTGAGAAACACGTTCGGCAGCGCATACAGCGGCGAACCGGGCACCGGAGGCTCCGGCCATGTCACATCCAACATGGCCGTCAAATCGGGGCGGTTGACCAAAACTTCGACCAGGTCCGGCTCGTTGATCAGGGCACCGCGGGCGGTATTGATCAGCACGGCATCCGGTTGCATGGATTCGAGCAGCGCCTTGTTCACCATGCCCAGCGTGGCCGGCAAAAGCGGACTGTGGATGCTTACCACGTGAGAGCTCTCGAACAATTCGGGGAGCGTCACCAGTTCCACGCCAGCGGCTGTCGCCTGCTTGGCAGAAATATACGGATCGTGGGCAACAACGTCGAGGCTGAATGCCTGGAGGAGCCTGGCCACATGAAGCCCGATCTCTCCCAGCGACAGCAGGCCAACTCTGGAGCCGTAAGTCCCTGCCAACGGTGGGCGGGCTGCCAGTGATCCATTCCGGGCCGTCTCACGTGCCAGGCCCGGCGCGCGCTTCAGACTGAGCACGATTTGAGCCAGAGTGAATTCTGCAACGGGAATGGCATTGGCTGCAGCCGCGGAAACTATGGGAATTTCCCTGGACCAGAACTCGTCCGTAACGATCCCCTTGATGGATCCGGCAGCAAGAAACACTGCTTTCAGGTTCGGGGCTGAAGCCAGGAATTCTGCATCCAGTCTCGGCGCACCCCAACTTGTCAGGAGCACATCGACGTCGTTCATCAGTTCGGGCGAGCTGGTCAACTGACGTCGAGTCAGCGGAGGGTGGCAGAGATCAACCGATTGTGCCAGCCGTTCCAATACGTTGCGGGGGTACACATCCGCAAGGCGGTCCTCATTCATTACCAGCAGCGCACGGAGCCGCGGAGCCATGGCTATCCTTCCAGTTTCGATGTTTAACATCGGATGTTTGACGTGATTCAGGTCATGCGATAGTTTTGTGGCTACAGCTCGGCAACCGCTTTCCAAGATTAGCATTTCCGAGCTGCGAATGCCTGAATATTTCACCTCAGGCGTGGATAAGTCCGTGGTGCTGAATGCGATGTTGCGATCAGGGTCCCGACTGTGATTACTGGACTACGGCGTCACCTTGACGCCGGGCCACAAGCGGATCCAAGCGATGGTCAACACGATACGAAGGAGTATTAATGAGTGGCTCAGCTGAAGCTGCAAGCACCAGCGAACTGCTGCGGCACAAGCGCGCAAATCTCTTGTCATTCGCGAGTCCGGCGGGAGAATGGCTCCACGCGCTGCCCCTTGGCAACGGCAGCCTGGGTGCCATGGTCCATGGCGGCGTTCATCGTGAACGCATTGCACTGAACCTGGACACACTATGGTCCGGCGGCCCGCGGGGCCACGGTGTCATTGACGGTCCGGAGACCCTCCGTGCCATGCGAACACTGATCTTTGATGGCAACAGGGACCCGGTCGCAGTGGACGCACTCGCCCGGCAGATGCAAGGTCCGCCCACTGAGTCATTCCAGCCGCTGGGCGACTTGATCATCGAGGAAATCGAAGCTTCGGGCACCGGCGAAACATCCAATGTCTATCGCAGAGAGCTTGATCTCGCCGCCGCAGTCGCCAGCACGCACTTCTCCGGCCCGCGCGGCGGATTTTCCAGGGAGGCATTCTGCTCCCAGCCGGACAAGGTGTTGGCCGTGCGGCAGGTATCGACGAGCAGGGGCGGGCTGAATCTGCGCATCTCACTCCAGAGCGTCCATGAAACTGAGGCGTGCCCTGGTTCTGCCGGAGTTCAACTTGAACAAACGATTGGGCTGTCGGGCCGGGCACCGGATTCCATCCCCGGGATGGGGCCGGGAGTCCACGACGGAGTCTCTTACGGCCGCCGCCAGGGCATGCTGTTCGATGTTGCTGCAAGGGTGGCCGCGGATGAAGGTGAAGTCTCGCTCCTTGCCGACGGCTCGGTGGAAGTCCGTGGTGCGACTGCGGTGACAATCCTGCTCAGCGCCGCCGACTCCTACACCAGCTGGTCAACGGCTCCGCATGAACGTCCCGACCTTCTTCGCGCCTACAACGAGACGACACTGGCGGCTGCGGGCGAATTGGGTCATGACGAATTGTTGATTCGCCATCGGGACGACCACGCACACTTGTTCAATCGAGTTCAGCTGGCCCTTGGCGGTGCTGCATCGGGGGAGGCACCGCCCACAAATGAACGGCTGGCGGCACTTCGGGCTGGTACAACGGACACCAGTCTTGTGGAACTGCTGTTCAATTTTGGCAGGTACCTTTTGATCGCTTCCTCCCGGCCCGGGTCCAAGCCGGCAAACCTGCAAGGGATTTGGAACGCGGAGGTCCGGCCGCCCTGGCGCTCGAACTGGACGGCGAACATCAACGTGCAAATGAACTACTGGGCTGCCGAGACAACGGGGCTGGCGGAGTGCCATGAACCGCTGCTTGAGTTTATCGCCGACCTCGCGGCCTCTGGCGGTAAAACGGCGGCCGAACTCTACGGCGCCGGCGGATGGACCGCTCACCACAATCTCGACATTTGGGGAACTACCTGGCCGGTGGGAGGAGGCGAGGGGCAACCACGGTGGTCCATGTGGCCGCTGTCAGCTGCGTGGCTGTGCCGCCACCTTGTTGAACACAACGATTATGCCCCGGACCCGGCATTTCTGCAGCGTGCATGGCCGGTAATCCGCGGCGCCGCCGATTTCCTGCTCGATTTCCTGGTGGCAGACCCACGTTCAACGGCAGCAGCAGGCGCCCTGGTGACAGTTCCTTCAACGTCACCGGAAGCCTCATTTATCGGGCCCGGAGGGAAAGCGACGGCGCTGGGCGTCATGACCACCATGGACAACTGGCTGATCAGGGAGCTCTTCGGCTCCTGCCTGCGCCTCGCCGCCGCCGAAGGGCCGTCCTCGGCATGGGTGGAGGACGGGTTTACGGCACGACTCGAGGCAGCCCTCGACAGCTTGCCGCAGATAGGGGTGCTGGCTGGTGGCGGCATCAACGAATGGGAGAAACCCACCCGGGACGAGGACCCGGGCCACCGTCATCTGTCCCACTTGTACGGACTGTACCCCTCCAATCTGATCGATCTTCAGCAGACTCCGCGCATGGCCGAAGAAGCCCGGCTGGCGCTGGAGCGGCGGCTCGACGCGGGCGGTGGCGGCACAGGATGGAGCCAAGCCTGGGTTGCGTGTCTGTGGGCCAGGCTCGGCGATGGCCCGGCAGCCTTGCGAAGCATCAACTCGCTCCTGGCAGACTCCGTGGCCGACAACCTGTTGGACCTCCACCCGCCCCGGATTTTTCAGATCGATGGAAACTTTGGAATTGCTGCGGCCGTGGCAGAAATGTTGTTGCAGAGCCACAGCTGTGAGGTGAAAATACTCCCCGCGCTTCCCCCGGAATGGTCGCGCGGAAGCGTCCGCGGCCTGCGGGCCAGAAATGGCCTGGTCGCAGCCATCACTTGGGAGAACGGCGTGGTTTCCCATCTTGAACTCGACGGCAGCCCTCTTCAACGGGTCCAGCTGCGGCTGCCAGCCTCCTCAGCCAGATCCTTAAACCTGGACGTCGTCCACACCATTCAAATACCGGAATCCGGCAAATTCGTCATGAAACCAGGCAGCCCTGTTGCGGCGGCACTGAACCACGCGGCACTGACACATTGACCGAATATCCCCACGAAAGGAACTGTCCATGAGCCTGACCAAAATTCGGCCATCGCCGCCGCCCCTGGAAATGAAGCAGGACCCGCCCGCCAGGCCCAAGCTTGCCTTGTGGGCACGGATCAAGCGCGATAAACTGCTGCTGCTCTTTGCGCTCCCGGGCATAGTGCTGCTGCTGACATTTCAATATATTCCGTTGCTCGGAAATGTGATTGCCTTCCAGGACTACCAGCCGTTTTTGGGCATCATGCACTCGAGATGGTCGGGCTTTGACAACTTTTCCGTCATCTTCAACGGCGATCCGGCATTTCTCAACGCCCTTAAAAACACACTGATCATCACGGCCCTGCAGGCAGTTTTTGTTTTCCCTGCACCAATCCTGATCGCCCTCCTGTTGAACAGTCTGCTGTCCAACAGGATCAGGCAGATCGTTCAATCGATCCTGTATCTCCCGCACTTTCTGTCCTGGGTCATTGTCGTGGCCGTCTTCCAGCAGATCCTGGGTGGCTCCGGCATGATCAACAATTACCTGCGTGCAAACGGACATGAAACGCTTTCCATCATTGGAAACTCGGAACTGTTCACCACCGTGATCACGAGCCAGGTCATTTGGAAGGACACGGGCTGGGCAACAATTCTTTTTCTGGCCGCGCTCGCCCAAATTGACCGCTCCCTCTATGAAGCATCGGCAGTTGATGGAGCCAGCCGCTGGCGGCAAACCTGGCACATCACCCTGCCCGGGCTGCGATCGATCATTATCCTGTTGTTCATCCTGAAGCTGGGGGACTCTCTCACCGTTGGGTTCGAACAATTGGTCCTCCAGCAGCAGGCGGTGGGGCTTGGAGTCTCAGAAGTCCTGGACACCTACGTCTTCAACAACGGCATTATCGGCGGAGCTTGGGGAGTCGCAGCGGCCGTTGGGCTCGTCAAGGGCGTGGTCGGTGTGGTCCTGGTCCTTCTCGCCAATAAATTAGCCCATTTCTTCGGTGAAGAAGGAGTTTACAAATCATGAGCCGGAAAATAATTGACGGAATGCCCGCACCGGCCTTGGGAACCAGGCTGCTCAAAGGGCTCATCCTGCTTCTGATCTGCACAGTTGTGATTGTCCCGTTCATTGGCATTGTCTCCACGTCGGTGGCCTCTCCTGAGCAGGTGACCAAAGCCGGCGGATTCGTTCTGTTCCCTGACTCGGTGCAGTGGTCCGCCTATGCCTCAGTGCTCTCCGGCGGAGTTGTCACTCGTTCCTTGTTTGTCAGCGCCGGAATAACGATTGTTGGAACACTGCTCAGCCTGACAGTTACCAGCATGCTGGGTTGGGCGCTGAGCCGGCGCAGCATGGTCGGCAACAAATTCATGATCATGCTGGTGCTGTTCAGCCTGCTCTTCACACCGGGGATGATCCCCACCTACCTGATGGTCAAACAGCTGGGCATGCTCGACTCATACTGGGCCTTGATTGTTCCCACCATGGTCAGCGGATTCAACGTCATCGTCATGCGGTCCTTCTTCTCGGGAATTCCCGCCGAACTTATAGATGCAGCACGGATAGACGGTGCCGGCGAATGGCAAATTTTCCGGCGGATAGCACTGCCTCTTTCCAAGGCAGTCATGGCTGTCATTGGTTTGTTCTACGCCGTTGGCTATTGGAATTCCTTCTTCAACGCCATGCTGTACCTCAGCGATTCTGCCAAATGGCCGCTGCAGCTTGTCTTGCGGACGTACGTGGTCAACGGAACGCAGCTCGGAGAAGCCGATCTGGGCGCCGTGGAAGCAGTGCTTCCTCCAGAGCCATCGATTCAAATGGCCATCCTGGTCATTGCCATCGTGCCAATTCTGCTGGTGTACCCGTTCCTGCAAAAACACTTCGCCAAAGGGGTGCTCACTGGCGCCGTCAAGGGCTAGCCGGCACCCAATTCCCATTGCCTGACTTCGAAACCAGCTGAGAGATAACATCATGAAGACTTACAAGAAATCAGAATTGTCCCGCCGCGGAATGCTTCGCGGCACCCTTGCGATGAGTGTAATCGCGGTCATGGGCGCACCTGTTCTCACCGCTTGCGGCGACGGAGGTGTGCCTGTCGGTGCCAATGCAGGCAA
This sequence comes from Specibacter sp. AOP5-B1-6, assembly GCF_052376555.1. Taxonomy (NCBI): domain Bacteria; kingdom Bacillati; phylum Actinomycetota; class Actinomycetes; order Micrococcales; family Micrococcaceae; genus Specibacter; species Specibacter sp. AOP5-B1-6. The sequence continues at coordinate 43,912 of NZ_JBQSVT010000025.1, read as the reverse complement.
CGCTGCACTCCCGACCTTCGTCAAATTCCCCGGCGCCCCCGCCGACCTGCCCGGCAACAGCGAGGGTGTCACGGAGGCGTACTTCACCTACCCCGCCAACCCACCGAAAATGACCGAGGGGACACCTGGTGATGGCAATCCCATCACCGTCATGATGCCCGCGGCCAACGCCATCCCGCCGGCGACAGGCCAGAACGCCTACGCGCAAGAACTGAACAAGCGGTTGGGGTCCGAGTTGAAAGTGGCGTGGACGCCCGCTGCGGACTGGTCCCAGAAGCTGGCCACAACCATTGCTGGAGATCAGCTGCCTGATGTCTTCAACCTTCAGAATGAAACGCCTGATTTCCCGGCAATGTTGGAGGCGAAGGCTCTTGACCTGACTCCGTACTTGGCGGGCGACGCGATCAAAAAGTACCCGGCCCTGGCCAACATTCCCACGGACAGCTGGCGCGGTGCCGTCTTCAACGGAAAGATCTTTGGCCTGCCGATTCCCCGCGGCATCACCACATCCCGTGTCCTCTACCGCCGGGAAGACATTCTTGAGTCACTGGGGGCAGCCGCTGTGCCGGCGAGCTTTGTGGATTTCATGGATCTCTGCAAAGCCGTGACCGACCCAACCAAAAACCGTTGGGCACTTGCCAGCCTGCCCATGATTTTCGTCCAGGAAATGTACCAATTGCCCAACTACTGGGCTGAAAATGAGGGAACCTTCAGCCACCTCTTTGAACATGAAAACATGAAGGACGCATTGGAAGCCGGCCGACAGCTGGTGGCCGCAAAAGTAGTCAACCCTGACGCATTTGCATCGGCTCAAGCACAATACAAAAAGTGGTTCGACGCTGGCACCGCGGTCATGGTCGAGGACAGCCTGAGCGCCTGGCAGGGATTCCAACGCCGTGGCGTCACCATCCCGGGATTCAAGATGGCTGCACATCCCGCCCCCGGAGCCGAAGGCGGCAAGGGCAGCTTTTGGCTCGGGGACCCCAACCACTCCATCACCGCCATCAATAAGAAGGCCAAAGACCGGGTGGAGACCATTTTGAACGTCTTCAACTGGCTGTCCGCACCGTTTGGCACCGAAGAAAACATGTTCAGACAATATGGGATTGACGGCATCGACTATGAGCTCAGTGGAAGCGACCCCATCATGACGGACCAGGGAACGCTTGAAATCAAGGCAAATCCGGTCTACCTCACAGGGGCGCCCGGAACGCTTTACATCTCACAGGATGAGCAGGCAGTCCGTGCACGCCACGAGGCAGAAGAAGCGCTGGTTCCCCTCGCCGTCAAAGATGCGAGCAACGGGCTGTACTCTGCCACGGCTTCACGTTCCGGAGCGCAGCAACTCAGCGCCATGGAGGCGCTGCAAAATGACATCGTGCAAGGCCGGAAGGCCGTTTCGGATTGGGATGCAGGCGTGAAGGATTGGCAGAGCAAGGCCGGGGACAAGATGCGCACGGAGTATGAGCAGGCATTCCTGCAGCTGAAGAGCTCCTGAGGCCCACACCGACACGGCCGGATCGATATCGACGGGCCGGGCACCGAAGCATGACTGAAGAATCCGGCCGGACTGGGGCCGCGCACCGGGATGTTCCCCCGGTGTGCGGACCAGCCGTCCGCCTGCCCAGACCAAGACCTGCCGGAGCTTTCCGCACCGGCACAGCGAAAAGAGCGCACGCCATGAAATTCTCTGTATTCACCGCTTCCACTCCGGAATGGACCCCGGAGGAAGCCGCCACCACCCTTGCCGCCCAAGGCTGGGACGGCATCGAATGGCGAATTACGGACCAGAAAGACGCCGCTGAACCGGGGTTTTGGGCCGGGAACAAGTCCACCTGGCCGCTCACCGGCCTGGAAAAGAACCTTGGCCGAATCGCGGACATCACCTCAACCGCCGGCCTCAAATATTCCGGCCTCGGAGGATACGCACGGTGTGACAACCATGTGGACGTGGAGCGAATCCTGGCGGCGACGGCCCGACTGGGCGCAGGACAAGTTCGTGTTGTGGCGTTGCCCCTGGGGACAGCAGCCATGGGAGGGGAACCCACCGGGCGTGATTACCGGGACCTCTTTGCAGAGACCCGGGAGCATTTTTCCTGGGTGGCTGAGAGGGCGGCGTTCCATGGCGTAAAGGCCCTTCTTGAGCTGCACCACCAAACGGTGACCTCGTCTCCGTCGTCTGCCCTGCGACTGGTGGAAGGACTGAACCCGGACCATGTGGGTGTCATCCACGACCTGGGAAATCTCATTGTCGAAGGTGGGGAGGAAAACTTGGCAGGGCTGCAGCTTCTGGGCGCGCATTTGGCGCACGTTCATGTGAAAAATGCAGTGTGGTCCCGACAGCCTGTCAATGGATCGGATGCCGCGTGGAAGCACGAGTGGTCAACGCTTCGAGGGGGAATCGCAGACGTGCCAAGTTATTTCAAGTCTTTGGCAGCTGTAGGTTACGACGGCTGGGTGACGGTTGAAGACTTCTCCACCGAACTCCCTCTTGTGGAGCGCACTGCGGACAACCTGGCCTATCTTCGTTCGCTCGCTTCCCGGACCTGACATGCGGCGGCTCACAACCGCGCGGGGTGACTTGGCGGTGTCACCGGGCCGGGGAACTGCTGCACAAACCGTCGTCCACCGACGGGTAACGCAGGAAGTGGACAAAAAGACGGCCAAAGTCAAAAAATATGGTGAGAGCTGCGTTAAAACAGGGACCAAGCCGGGCGAGTCTGCCACTTTGTCGATTACGATAAACTTACGTACGCTAATTATCCCTACCGCCAAGAGGCTCCCATGAAGTCCCTGTTCAGCAAGAAGCAGTTCAGCAAAGCCGCGTTGGCGGCGTTGGCTGGACTATCCGCATTGACGCTCGCAGCCTGTGGTGGGGCACCGGCTCCGGCAGGCAGCAGCGGCGCTGCCGGCGGTGCGCAAGATGCCATCACCGTCTACAACGCCCAGCACGAATCGCTGACCCAGGCCTGGGTTGACGAGTTCACCAAGGAAACAGGCATCAAGGTCACCCTGCGCCAGGGCAGCGACCTGGAGCTGAGCAACCAGATCATCGCAGAAGATGCCAAGTCGCCCGCCGATGTTTTCCTGACCGAAAACTCCCCGGCCATGACCCAGGTCGAGAACGCGGGTCTCTTTGCCGACACCAGCGCCACGGTTCAGGAACAGGTGCCGGCCGAATATCGTCCGTCCACGAACAAGTGGACCGGCATCGCCGCACGCAGCACGGTCTTCGCCTACGACAAGACGAAGCTCAAGGCGGACCAGCTGCCCAAATCCATCATGGATCTGGCCGACCCCGCGTGGAAGGGCCGCTGGGCCGCGTCGCCGTCCGGCGCCGATTTCCAGGCCATCGTCTCGGCCATGCTGGAGCTCAAGGGCGAGGATGCCACCCTGTCGTGGTTGAAGGCCATGAAGGAAAATTCCAAGGCCTACAAGGGCAACAGCACCGCCATGAAGGCAGTCAATGCCGGCGAAGTTGAGGGCGCGGTCATCTACCACTACTACTGGTTCGGGGACCAGGCCAAGACCGGCGAAAACTCCAACAACGTGGCCCTGCACTACTTCAAGAACGAAGATCCGGGCGCCTTTGTCTCCCTCTCGGGCGGTGGCGTTTTGGCCTCCAGCCAACACCAGGACAGCGCCTCGAAGTTCCTCGAATTCGTCACGGGCAAGGCCGGCCAGACCATCCTGCAAACGGGCACCAGCTTTGAATACCCCGTTGCCAGCGGCGTCGCCCCGAACGACAAGCTGACTCCGTTGGCTGACCTGCAGGCGCCGAAGATCGACCCGGCGAAGCTGAACTCCGCCAAGGTCACCGACCTGATGACGCAGGCCGGCCTGCTCTAGCTCCAATGACTCTTAAACAAGGCACGACGGCGGCAGGCGGGCCGGGTGCCAAGAACTCACCGAAGCAGGCTGGGGGCCGGGGCACACGCCTCGGCCCCTGGCCCGTCGTCGTCCTGTGCTTGTTGATCGCCGCGTTCTCGCTGCTGCCGCTGGGGTTCGTGGTTGTCGCCACCGCCAACACCGGCTGGGACTCGATCGTTGCCTTGGTGTTCCGTCCGCGTGTTGGCGAACTGCTGCTGAACACCGTTTCCCTGGTGCTGATCACCGTGCCGCTGTGTGTCGTGATCGGAGTTGGCGGGGCATGGCTCATTGAGCGCACTGCGCTGACCGGTCACAAGGCTTGGGCTGTGCTGTTTGCCGCGCCGCTGGCCATTCCGGCCTTCGTGAACAGCTACGCCTGGGTCAGCGCCATTCCATCGCTGGGCGGGATCTTTGGCGGTGTGCTGATCTCGGTGCTTTCTTATTTTCCGCTGGTGTATATTCCCGTGGCGGCCGTGCTGAGCCGGCTGGATCCGGCGCTGGAACAGTCTGCAGCGTCGCTCGGACTGGGGCCGTGGAAAGTGTTCTTCCGGGTGGTGCTGCCGCAATTGCGTCTGGCAACGGCCGGCGGGGCGCTGCTTGTGTCGCTGCACCTGCTGGCGGAATATGGTGCATTTGCCATGATCACCTTCGACACGTTCACCACGGCGATCTACGACCAGTTCCGGTCCACTTTCAACGGGGCAGCGGCCAACATGCTTGCCAGCGTGCTGGTGCTGTTTTGTTTGCTGCTCCTGCTGGCCGAGTCCAGGGCCCGAGGCAGCGCCCGCTACGCGCGGGTCGGGGCCGGTGTGCAGGCGAGCCCCGGCCGACTGCAGCTGGGCCTCTACCAAGCCCCGGGACAGCTGGGACTGCTTGCTGTTACAGGGCTGGCCCTCGGTGTGCCGCTGTGGCATGTGGGCCGCTGGCTCATTGCCGGGGGAGGCGACATTTGGAAGCGCGACGCCCTCGTTGAAGCGTTGCTGCATACCCTCGGCTATGGCTTGGCGGGGGCAGTCCTGACAACTGTGCTGGCTTTCCCCCTGGCCTATTTGGTGGTCCGGCATCCGGGGCCCGTCAGCAAGATCCTTGAAGCAGTCAACTACCTGTCCAGTTCCATGCCGGGCATTGTGGTGGCGCTGGCCCTGGTGACCATCACCGTCCACAATGTGCCCGCCATCTACCAAAGCTCGATGGTGCTGGTGGCCGCCTATGCGCTGCTGTTCATGCCCCGGGCACTGGTCAACCTGCGGGCCGGCCTGGCCCAGGTGCCGCATGAGCTGGACGAGGCTGCCCAGTCGCTGGGCAAACCCCCGTTGCTTGCCTTCCTGCGCGTGACGCTGCGGTTGTCCGCTCCGGCGGCGGCCGGCGGGGCGGCACTGGTTTTCCTCGGCATCGTCAATGAACTGACCGCGACGCTGCTGCTGGCACCCAGCGGCACCCGCACCCTGGCCACCCAATTTTGGTCGCTGAGCAGCGAAATTGATTACACGGGTGCCGCCCCGTATGCCTTGTTGATGATTGTGCTCTCGGCCCCCATGACCTATGTACTCTTCGTGCAATCCAAGAAGGCGGCCGGTCAATGACCACCCAGCCCAACGACCCCGGGCCCGGGCCTGAACCCGGGGGTGCCGCCAACAGCAGGCATCCCGGCAGGCATTCCGGCGCGCATTCCGGCGCGCATCCCGGCGCGCTGTCGGGCGGCCCTGCGCCCGGCGACGCTGACAGCCGGACCTTCGTCCGCGACTCGAGCAATGCTGCGGACCATTTACAGGTTGCCGCCGTCCGCAAGAGTTTTGGCGCCACGGAAGTCCTCAAGGGCGTGGACCTTGCCGTGGCCCAGGGCCGCACGACCGCCATTGTGGGCCCCTCCGGCTCCGGAAAAACCACACTGCTGCGCTTGATAGCGGGCTTCTCCGCCCCGGATTCGGGCCGGATCGCCCTTGGCGGGGCCGAGGTTGCCGGCCCGTCAAAGTGGATCCCGGCGCACAAGCGCAGTGTTGGCTACGTGGCCCAGGACGGTGCGTTGTTCCCGCACTTGAGTGTTGGCGCAAATATTGCCTTCGGGTTGCCCCTGCGCGGCAGGGCCGCAGCCCTGCGGGTCGGGGAACTGCTGGAAATGGTGTCCATGGACAGGTCCTACGCCAAGCGCCGCCCGCACCAGCTTTCAGGCGGGCAGCAGCAGCGGGTCGCACTGGCCAGGGCCCTTGCCCGCCAGCCCGAGCTGATGCTGCTGGATGAACCGTTCAGCGCACTTGATGCCGGCCTGCGGGTCGCAACCCGCAGGGCCGTGTCCAAAACCCTCGAACAAGCCGGCGTAACCACCATTTTAGTCACCCACGACCAGGCCGAGGCGCTGAGTTTTGCCGACCAGGTGGCCGTCATGCGCGACGGCAAACTTGCCCAAATCGGCAGCCCCTTCGTCGTGTACACCCGCCCGGCCGACAGGGCCACGGCCGAGTTCCTCGGCGACGCCGTCATCCTCGAAGCCTGGCTGGAGGGCTCCCTGGCACTGTGTTCACTGGGCGGCATCCCTGTCCGCCGCCCACCTGCACAGGGCAGGGTGCACCTGATGCTGCGCCCCGAACAGATCCGCATTGCCAGCGGCGGACCCATCCGCGGGCGCGTGGTCGACACCGACTACTTCGGTCCCGAAACCACCGTTCGAATCAGGTTGGAGCCCGTCGCGGTCGACGCCGAGCACCCGCTGGATCCGCACCAGCCCGTCGGCGGCGAGATCATCAACATCCGGCACTGGAACGCCATGCTGGCACGGCCCGGCACCGAACTGTCGCTGAAGGTGGTGGGTGAGGGCGTCGTCTTCCCCTGGGGCGGATAACCCCGCTGGTTCCCGCTGCCCACCCACGCCAGCGCCGATGCGGGCCCGCCGCCCGCAAACCCGTTCCGGCTTGCTTGGCCGAGCACGCGAGGTGAGCCTCACAGCGCCAGGAGGCGGCGCCGTCGTGCCTTGATTTCAACGTAGGCGGTGGCAAGAAGCAGCAGTGCCACCCCGAGGCCAAGGGCGACGGCGGCCGGAACCATTGCGCTGAGGAAGACCAGCACCAGCGCAAGCACCACTGTGGGTATGCCCCACGGAAGGACAGAGCGCCCGGCCTGGCCGTAACGCAGCGACACCGTGGCGTTGGCGGCGTAGAACAGGGCAAGCCCGCCGCCCAGGGCGATGCCGGCGCCCATGGGCAGCGGTGTGAATGGGGCGGGGATGGCGGTGGCGATGCCCGCGGCGATCGAGGTCACCCCGACAATCAAGACAAACGGCATGAACAGGGTGGTTTGCAGGATGCCGGTAAAGTCCTCGCGGGTCCGCAGTGCCTGCAGGCCCGTGGTGAGCGTGCCCATGCCGTATTGGAAGAACGCCCAGCCAAGGAGCGCAACGATGACGAAGCCCAGCGCTGCCGCCAGTCCGGCGCCCGGGTTCCAGTTCTGGGCCGCCTCGGTGACGATCGTGAAGACCGACTCGCCCAGGACGATGATGACGAACAAGCCAAGGCGCTCGGAGGCGTGCTCAATGTTGATTCCGGCCATGCTGCGTTCGGCCCCGATGCGATTGCTGTTGGCGACCATGCCGACCTCGACGGCGATGGACAGTGCCCACAGAACGACGGCGGCAGGCAGCGGCAGCATCGCGGCGAGGAGCCAGAGCAAGGCCGTGCCGCCGTTGTAGACCCAGATCCGCCACGGGGAATCGGCGGAATGTTCGCGGTGCTGGTACAGCTGTGAGACTTGTTTTAGCTGGTCTGGGACTGGCTGGCAGGATAGTTACCGGCCGCTCCACACTGCAGGCGTGACCCTTGGTACAACTGACCCTCATGGTGTCCTTTTGTGGACTTGTCCGTCTACCAGGATGGTTCGGCCGGTACCCGTCCGGCCCACCACGGTAGCTTGATTAGAAGATTGTCCACTCTCACGGGCGTGACCCCTCACAGTTCTGTTCCGTAGTGATTCCTACCCGGACTTGTACCGGCCGTCAACGGCCACCAACCAAGTCCATCACAAAAGGAAAAGCACGGTGACCGCTCTGTCTATCGTCTCTCATTGCCACCCATTTGTCGTGGGTGTCGACACTCACGCACGCAACCACGTCTACGCCATCCTTGACGCCACCAATGGCGCACTGCTGGATACGCAGTCTTTCCCGACTACCGCGGCCGGTATCAACCGCGCCATCAAATGGGTCGCACGCCGCACCAACGCCGACGCCGATACCCTCTGGGTTATCGAGGGAGCCGCGTCCTACGGAGCGATCCTCGCCGGTACCGTAGCCGCCCATGGATTCCCCGTTACCGAGGCTCCTCGTATGGATGCCAAGAAGAACCGCGGTGTCGGTAAAACCGATGCCTTGGACGCCCACCGGATGGGCATGGCCGTGCTGTCGTTGCCGGTCGAGAAACTGCGCTGCCCCCGCTTGAATGAAGGGATCCGCCAAGGCTTGCGGATCCTGGTCACCGCCCGCGAGTCCATGACCAAGGGCCGTACCCGTTCGATCAACGCATTGAACGCTTTGGTACGAAGTAACAATCTCGGCATTGATGCCCGCAGGAAGCTCACCCCAGTCCAGATCGAGGAGATCTCACGCTGGCGTGAACGCGTGGAAGAACTGGCTTTGAGTATCGCCCGCTCCGAGGCGGTCCGCCTCGCCAAACACATCCTGGACCTCGGTGAGCAGTTGGAGTCCAACGAGCAAAAGCTGGACGAGCTGGTCAAGGTCAGCGAAGCCGCGCCCCTGCTTGAGGAGAAGGGATTCCAGGCGGTCGCCGCGGCGAAATGTCTGGTGGCGTGGTCGCACGAGGGACGGGTCCGTAGCGAGGCTGCCTTCTCCTGTCTGGCCGGCGTGAATCCCATCCCCGCATCGTCCGGGAACACCGTTCGGCATCGGCTGAACCGTGGAGGCGATAGAAGGCTCAACAGTGCTCTTCACATGGCCGCGATCACCAGGATGACCTACGACTCTGAAACCTGCGACTACGTCGAGAAACGACGTGCCGAAGGTAAGACCGACAAAGAAATCCGACGTTGCATCAAGCGCTATCTGGCCCGTCGGGTGTTCAGGATTCTGACTGCCGCGGCTCAGGCGACAAAGGTGCAGGAAGCGGCTTGACAGATATAGAAGAGTCCACAGCACCAGCAGCAGGATGCGCATGGCAGCGTTGGCCAGGGAGAAGGCCCACGCGCGTTCGCCAAAGGCTTCGGGTGCGGCGGCCGCCATGAGCGCGGACGCCGCCATGGCAGCCAGCATGGCCAGGCCCAGTGATCTTGCCGTGAGCCCGGGCAGCAGGTTGATGACGGAGACAATGTTGGCCCAGGCCCACCAGGCTGGAAAGAAGAGCAGAACAAAGGTGCCGAATTCAGGCCAGCCGGGATCGCCGTGGATGCCATGGGCCAGCTGCCCCACGAAGGCCACAAACACCAAGTCGAAAAACAGCTCCATCCAGTGGACTCGGCCTGGTGCCCGAGCCGGCCGGGATTTTCCGTCCATGCGCCAATCGTAGACCTGCGTCGCATCCCCGGGAGAGTTGGTGTGTTCGGACCACAACTTCAACCGCGGGAGCGATGCCGGTGCCGTTCCCCGGGGACGAAATGGTGATGGTTGGTGACGCAACAGCCCAGGTGTGGTTAGCGGCCAGAATGTGTGTATGGAAAGTGGCTTTTGGCCAGTAATCACATGGGAGTCAGGGCCCTGTACATGCTTTGAACGGATGGTGCCACATGAAAGCGCAAAAAACCCCCGAAATCCGTGGATTTCAGGGGTTCTGGCGGGGCCTCCAAACAGAATCGAACTGTTGACCTTCTCATTACGAGTGAGACGCTCTACCAACTGAGCTATGGAGGCCTGTGCTAGCCAGGCTCCGATTGGAGTGGTCAGCTGAACACAAGAATCAACTCTAATATGCGCGGGGCGGATGTACAAAATCCGCCCGGAAGCAAACGGCTAGCAGCTGGTTCCCTCCGACGGCACCTTGCCGTCCACAAAGTACGCGTCGACCGTGGACGTGATGCATTCGTTGGCCCGCCCGTAGGCCGTGTGGCCGTCGCCCTTCCACGTCACCAGGACGCCGGAATCAAGCTGGCTGGCCAGTTTCTCCGACCATTCATACGGTGTGGCCGGGTCGCCGGTGGTGCCAACAACCAGGATCGGTGCGGCGCCTTTTGCCGAGATTGGGGCCGGGGCGCCCGTGGCCGGGACGGGCCAGTATTTGCAGGACAGGCCAGAGTAGGCCAGCATCTCCCCAAACGTGGGGGAGGCCTTTTTCAACTGCTCCGCCTGCTCGCGCATGTGCGCGGTGTCCCAGTTCATGGGGTAGTCAAGGCAGTTGATGGCGGTGAACGCAGCGGAGGTGTTGGAGTTGTACTTGCCGTCGGAGTCGCGGTCGGCAGAGAAGTCGGCCAACATCAACATGCCCGAGGCGTCACCGGCAAAAGCCTGGCTCAGGGCACCCGTCAAGGGCTCCCAAAGGTCTGTGGAGTACATGCCGAAGGCCAGTGCGCCGGTGAATTCGGTGCCCGTCACCACCCGGCCCTCTGGAGTTTGCTGGGGAGTTGCCGCGTATACGGCATTCAACTCGTGGATCTGGCCCAGGGCGTCGTCGACGCTTCCGGAAACGGGGCAGTCGGCGGTGTCCAGGCAATCCTTGGCCCATGCCCGCATGGCTTGTTCAAAGCCCTTGGCCTGGCCCATCGAGACCTCATCTATGTCCAGTGAGGGGTCCATCGCCCCGTCGAGGGAGAATTTTCCGACCCGCTCCGGGAAGAGTCCGGCGTAGGTGGCACCCAATTTTGTGCCGTAGGAGAAGCCCATGTAGTTCAGGGCCTTGTCGCCGACCACGGCGCGGAGAATGTCCATGTCGCGGGCAGAGCTGACGGTGTCAATGTGGCCCAGGTCCGGGCCGGAGTTCTTCTTGCACAAGTCTGACTGGGTCTTCGTCTCGGCCTCGGCGGCGGCAAATCCGGCGTCGGTGGACATGTCAAAGTCCTGCTGCCGCGCCGCATCCATCTGCGCATCATCGAGGCACTTCACCCCTGCCGAGCGCTGCACCCCGCGCGGGTCAAAGCCCACCACGTCATAGGCGTCGCGCAGCTTCGGTGAGAACATCGTCTGCGCCCCGTCCTTGACCATGTCCACGCCGGAGCCGCCGGGTCCGCCCGGATTGACGAGCATGGCGCCCAGCCGTTTGCCGCTTGCTGGCAGCCGGTTCACCGCGAGCTTGATTGAGTCTCCGCCGGGCTTGGCGTAGTCCATCGGAACCTCAACCTCGGCGCATTGGAAGCCGCCGTTGCACGACGTCCACGTCACGGCCTGGGTGTAAAAATCCTGCAGTTCGGCGGGCACGTCCCCCACCACATCCGCGGAGGCCGACGTCTCCACCGGCCGGTCTGGTGCCAGCACCGAGCACGAGCTCAGCAGCATCGCAGCCACCGCGGCAGCGGCGATGAGCAGTCGGGAGCGGCGGTTGTGCTGGTGGCGGGTGTTTCCGGCAGGCATACAGGAGTCCTTCACAGGTTAGAGCAGGCTGACTGCCATGGCTTCAAGGGCCAGCAGCGGGGCAACATTGGTGGTGGTGAGCCGGCGGCGTGCGGCGTTGATGGCGTCCATGCGTTCAAGCGTGGCCTCTGGCCGGGCGCGGGCAGCAAAGTCCTGCAGCGCCCCGCGCAGGGGTTCGTTGACAAGTTCCACGTTTTCACGTTCGACGCCGGTCCCTCCCCGGGCGTCCAGCTGCAGCACCAGCACATCCCGGTAGAAGGACAACAGATCCGTGAGCGTGCGGTCAAGATGGTCTGTCACCGACCGCTTGGCGCGGCGCTTTTGGTCGTCTTCCAGCGCCCGCACCTGACTGCGCATGGGCGGTGGCAGCGTCCCTGTCTCGGGGGCGCCAAGGTTCCGCAGCAGCGTGGCTTTCTCGACGGCGTCGCGCTCTTCATTGGAGGAGGCGGCCTCGGCCTGGGCCAGTTCCAGTACGGATGCGGCGGCCATGACGGCGGTGGTGACATCGCGGAGGTTAAGGGGCAGCCGCACTGTGGTGTCGCGCCGTTCCCGTGCACCGGTGTCGGTGGCCAGCCGGCGGGCGATGCCGATGTGGCTCTGGGCGGCGCGGGCGGCGGTGAGCGCCAGCTCGGGGTCGATGCCGTCGCGGCGCACAAGCAGGGCGGCGACGTCGGCCACAGGGGGCAGGCGCAGCGTCAGGGTGCGGCAGCGGGAGCGGATGGTGACAAGGACATCTGCCGGGCTGGGCGCGCACAGGATCCAGATGGTCCGCGGCGGCGGCTCCTCGATGGCCTTGAGCAGCACGTTGGTGGTGCGCTCGGCCATGCGGTCGGCGTCACCGACGATCATGACGCGCCAGCGGGCCGACGACGGGCTGTCGTGGGCCTTGCGCACCAGGTTGCGGGCTTCCTCGATGGTGATGGTGGTTTTTTCGGTGGCGATGAAGGTGACGTCGGCATTGGTGCCGTTCATGGTGGTGTGGCACGCCTTGCAGATGCCGCAGCCGCGGGCGGCCAATTCGGGGCGTTCGCACACCAGTGCCGCGGCAAACGCCAGCGCCGCGTTGGAGCGTCCGGACCCCGGCGGGCCGGTGAGCAGCCACGCATGGGTGGGGCTGCTTGACTGGGCGGCGCGGCGAAGCTGCTCCACCACGGATTCCTGGCCCTGAAGATCCACCCAGACACTCATGCGCTGCCGACGCCCTGGGGTGTGGAGCTGCGCTCGGTGCCGTTGCCGGGTGCGGCAAGAAGGGTGTGGACCTGTTGTTCGATGGCCTGTGCCAGCTCTGCGATGGCGTCCCGGGCGGGCAGCACCAGATAGCGCTCCGGGTGCGCTGCGGCCAGGGCCAGAAAAGCCGTGCGGATGGTTGCGTGGAAGTCGTCCGGTTCGGATTCCATCCTGTCCTCGGCAGCGTCGCCGGCCGTGCGCCGTTCGCGGCCGTCGGCGGGAGTCACATCCAGCAGCACCGTCAGGTCCGGCCAGAGACCGCTCGTGGCCCAGTCGTTGAGCTGCAGGATTGCTTCGGTGCCCAGACCGCGGCCGGCACCCTGGTAGGCGATGGAGGAGTCGGCGTACCTGTCGCTGATGACAATCTCGCCGCGGGCGATGGCGGGGCTGATCACCTGGACGGCGTGCGCGGCCCGGGCGGCGGCGAAGATGAGCGCTTCGGTCTTGGCATCAATTTCGCCCTGGCCGTGTTCAAGCACCAGGGAGCGCAGTTTTTCGCCCACGGGAGTGCCGCCTGGTTCACGGGTCCGCACGACTGTGCGTCCGGCGTCGGACAGGGCCTGGGTGAGCAGCGCGGCTTGGGTGGATTTTCCGGCGCCGTCGCCGCCCTCAAAGGCTATGAAAAGGCCCGGCAGCGGGGCAGAGGAATCAGTCACCCCACCAGCCTACCGGCCCAAGCTGAATGGTTCCCCGCCGGGCGGCCGGGTTGTCCACAGGCGGCGGTTGTCCACAATATTGCCGGACCGTGTCATATTGGCTGGCGTCATATTGGACGGCGGCCGGGAAGTGGCGGTCTACGCTGGAAAGCATGACGAACCCAGCTGCCGCACACCCGGACCAACTCAGCCCCGACACAGTGGTTGTGGCGGCAGGCCGGCCCGCCCGCGAGCACGACGCCCCGGTGAACCCGCCCCTCGTGCTGTCCTCCACCTATGTGGGCACGGGTCAGGTGGTGGACGGCGACCGGGCCTACGGGCGCTACTCCAACCCCACCTGGGATCCGCTGGAGGACGCCCTGGCGCAGCTGGAAGGCGCCACCCTGCCGGCGCTGATATTCAGTTCGGGCCTCGCGGCGGCCTCCGCAGCCCTGTCGCTCGTCCCTGTTGGCGGCGTGCTGGTCATGCCCATCCACTCGTACCAGGGCGCACTTGTCATGGCGCAGGAGCTGGCGGCGAAGGGGCTCTTCACGCTGCGGACCGTGGACATTGCCAACAACGACGAGGTCATCGCAGCGCTCACCGGCGCGGGGGAGAAGGCCGCCGACATGCTGTGGCTGGAGAGCCCCACCAACCCCATGCTGGAAGTCGCCGACATCCATGTCCTGTGCCGCGCCGCGCAGGCCGTGGGCGCCGTCGTCGTCACCGACAACACGTTCTCCACGCCGCTGGTGCAGAAACCGCTGGAGCTCGGCGCCGACGTTGTGCTGCACTCCGTGACCAAATACCTGGCCGGCCACTCTGACGTCATCCTGGGCGCACTGGCCACGTCCAACCCCGAACTGCGCGCCACACTGCTGCACCACCGCTCCATCCACGGCGCCATCGCCGGCCCCTTCGAAGCCTGGCTGGCATTGCGCGGCCTGCGGACCCTGGCGTTGCGGGTTGAGCGCTCGCAGGCCAGTGCGCTGGTGTTGGCCAATCGTCTTGACACGCACGACGGCGTCACGAAAGTTTTGTTTCCCGGCCTGCCTTCGGACCCGGGTCACGCCCGCGCCAAGGCACAGATGAGCGGCTTTGGCTCCATCCTGTGCATTGAAGTCGCCGGTGGGGCCGAGGCGGCAAATGCGGTCGTTGAGGCGCTGTGCGTGTGGACGCCGGCCACATCGCTGGGCGGGGTTGAATCGCTCATCGAGCGCCGCCGCCGCCACGCCAACGAGCCCGATACGGTTCCCGAGAATCTCCTGCGCCTGAGCGTCGGCATCGAAAACGTGGAAGACCTCTGGAACGATCTGGAGCAGGCCTTCGCACTCGCAGCCCCGGGTGCCTCGACAGTCGCACCGGACACGGAGGCCTCGGAGACACCGGCCGTCTCTCCGGAGTAGCCGGCTGGCGGGTGCTTCGGCAGACGCGGCTACCGCGTCGGCCCCAGCTACCGCGCCGGAGCCGTAAAGCCGACGGCGGCTTCGCCAGCCGCTTCGGCTGAGTCTCCGGCCGGCATCCGGCGGCCACAACTGCGTTCGTGGGACGGGCACTTCCAACTCCGGTGTCGGCCTGTAAGCTTGAAGCGTGGTCATATTCTTGAACTTTGTGCAGTTTCTCATCCTGGTGGCTTTGGGTCTGGTGGCCCTGGGCGTTCAAGGGTGGGCCCTGAGCGACTGCCTGCGCACACCCGCATCCGACTTTGAGCGCGTTTACAAGCGGAGCAAGACCTTTTGGACTGCACTGACGGGCGGCGCTTTCTTCTTCGGCATCATTTACGTGCTGCCGCCGCTGATGAGCCTCACCGTGCCGCCACTGGGCATGAGCTTGATCCTCAGCCTGGCCGGGGTTACCGCGGCCGGCGTCTACCTGGCCGATGTCCGCCCGGTGTTGGCTGAGATTCGCGGCCGCGGCAAAGGACAGCAAAACCGCGGCTCCTCCTGGTAGCCATGCATTCCAGGCAGCCACGTCTGCCAGGCAATCAAGCCGCCCCCTGATCGCCGCGCGCCCCCAAGCGTGAACTCATACGCTGCACTGGACTTCCGTGGTGTGCATAGGCGCTTCTACGCGCCTCTGCCGACGAGGTCCTCGCATGATTTTACAGCTGCAGGGTCAACAGCCGACCACGCCACCGTGAGCTCGCCCAAACGCCAACGGGAGGGTGCACGCACAACGGGCCAGCCGTCGTCGTACATTTTCTGGCACATGAGCAGCCAGCGCTGCCTGTTGCCGAAGGACGCCAGTGGTGCCCCGGCGAGCCAATGCTTGTCCAGGGCCTGCAGGAAGTCGTGGATTCGTTGGCCGGGAAAATTGTGGTGGATGAGTGCTTTGGGCAGCCGTTCGGCGACGTCGGAGGGCAGCTCGAAGCCGCCAAAGCGCAGCGAAATTGTCAGCGACTGCGGGCCGGTGGCGTCCAGGGCGACCCAAGTGCTGCGACGTCCGATTTCATCGCACGTGCCGTCGACGAAGATGCCGTGCGGGGTCAGGCGGGAACAAACCGTGTCCCAGATCAGGCGGACATCGGCCTCGTCATATTGGCGCAGCACGTTGAAGGCACGCACCATGGTGGCATTGCCGGGGATCGGGATTTCAAAGCCGCCCACACGGAAATCGAGGCCCTCATGCTCGAGTTCTTTGGCGATGCGCACGCGTTCAGGCTCAATTTCAATGCCGGTGACGTGCGCGCCGGGGCAGACCGCGTGGATGCGCGAGTAGAGCTCAACTGCCGTGGCAGGGGATCCGCCGTAACCAAGGTCGACCACGAGCGGAGCGCTGTCGCGGCCCAGCCGCCACGCCTGCGGGCCCGCCAGCCAACGGTCGACCCTGCGCAGGCGGTTGGGGTTGGTGGTGCCGCGGGTGACGTTGCCAAAGGGCTTGTTGCGTTGCCGCGTTGTGGCTCTTGAGGGGCCGTTTGAGGTTCGGCTGGAGGGGTCGGCGGAAGCGCCTCTGACCCGCTGAGCACGTTGAACCACCTGGTAATTTTATTTGCCGCGCACTGCGGATCCAGACGATTTGGGCTCTTTGGCGCTATGGAACGGGACACATTTCCGGCTGCCAAGCGCTCCGCCGGTGCCCACCGCCGCTTCTACATCACGCCCCCGCGTCCGCCGCCACAACCTCGCTCCGCCGGTGCTGGGCACCCGCTTTTGTCCTAATCTGCGTACAACTGGCGGTGGGTGTGCCGCATGACACTGACATGCGGCACACTCGCGTCGGGTTGTGCGCAGAATAGGACGGCCGCACCCGCTGCCACCCGCCGCGCACACCTGCCACCGCCCCGCTGCCACCCGCCCGCACCCGCGCCCGCACCCTCGGCAGGCCCGCGGTCAACCCGGCGTAGCAATTCCGGTCCACGCACCCCCGCCCGGTAGGATGAAAGCATGACTTATACGTTGATTTTGCTTCGACATGGCCACAGTGAGTGGAACGCCAAGAACCTGTTCACCGGATGGGTGGACGTAGACCTGAATGACCAGGGTCGCACCGAAGCCGCCCGCGGCGGTGAGCTGCTGGTGGAGAACAACATTCTGCCCGACGTGCTGTACACCTCGCTCCTGAAGCGGGCCATCAACACCGCAAACCTGGCCCTCGACACGGCCGACCGCGGTTGGATCGACGTCAAGCGCGACTGGCGCCTGAACGAACGCCACTACGGCGCATTGCAGGGCAAGGACAAGGCCCAGACGCTGGCCGAGTTCGGTGAAGAGCAGTTCATGACCTGGCGCCGCAGCTACGACACCCCGCCGCCGCCCCTGTCCGACGACAGCGAATTCTCCCAGGCCCACGACCCCCGCTATGCAGACTTGGGTGACGCCCTGCCGCGCACCGAGTGCCTCAAGGACGTCCTCGTCCGCCTCCTGCCGTACTGGGAATCAGACATCAAGGTTGACCTCAAGGCCGGCAAGACCGTCCTGGTCACGGCCCACGGCAACTCGCTGCGCGCCCTGGTCAAGCACCTCGACGGCATCTCCGACGACGCCATCGCCTCCCTGAACATCCCCACCGGCATCCCGCTGGTCTACGAGCTCGACGAGAACTTCGCCCCGATCACCCCCGGCGGCAAGTACCTGGACCCCGACGCCGCAGCCGCCTCGATCCAGGCCGTCGCCAACCAGGGCAAGAAGTAACACATCGCCCCCGTGGAAATGTGATCCAGTGGCAATAGGCGCCAGCGGGGATGAGGGCTAAAGAATCCCTTTAGCCTGCATCCCCGGAAGTCCGACGGCGGGAGGTCACCTTTGTTGAAAAGGTGGCCTCCCGCCGTCGTGCTTTAAGTCCAAAACCTTAAAACAAAACAGCCGGTCCGCGCCGGAGCCGCCCATAAATGAGGGCGGCCCGGCGCGGGCCTGCTGGTGCGGTGCCGGGAAATCTAGACGGCGAGGAAGTCCTCGGGCTGCCATTCGCCGGTGACCAGGTAGGAGACCTTGCGGGCCACGGAGACGCCGTGGTCGCCGAAGCGCTCAAAGTACCGGCTGGCCAGCGTCACGTCCACCGTTGTTGCGGAGGTTTCGTTCCATTCCGGTGCGGCCATGGTGGTGAAGACGCTCTTGTGCAGCTTGTTGATCTGGGTTTTGGCGGTGGAAATGTCGCCCACCAGTTCCAAATCACGGCTGTCCAGCAACTCGGTCACCTTTTCGGCAATGAGAATGTCCAGGCGCGCCAACTCGGCAAACGTCTCCGTCAGGGAGGCGGGGATGACGTGGTTGGGGAAGCGCAGGCGCGTGAGCTGGCCAATGTGGCGGGCCAGGTCGCCCATGCGTTCTAGCGAGGCGCTCATCCGCAGTGAACCAACGATCATGCGCAGGTCGCTGGCCACGGGTCCCTGCAGTGCCAGGACGTCGATGGCGCGTTCGTCCAGGTCATTTTGCAGGAAGTCGATGCGGGCATCGGCGGCAATGACTTCCTGGGCCGTTTGCAGGTCGGCTTCGGCAAATGCTGTCGTGGCCTTGGTGATGGCCTCGCCAACCAATGCGGAAATCTCGATGAGTCCCTCGCCAATCTGGTGAAGCTCGGCCTGGAAAACTTTACGCACGCGTGTGTCCTTTCATGGGCAGGGCAGCATGGGCCCTCATTAGGCTCCAGCATGCCACCTGAATATGAACACGTCGGCACAATAAGGTGAACGTTTGTTGAACGGGTGGTGCCAAGAGGTTGTTTTGGCTAAAGTGGGGCCGCCACAGCATAGGCTGGACTGGTGGATCCCATGGTGGTTGGACTGATAGCCGGGCTCATAGGCCTGGCCTTGGGCATCTTTGGCATGTTCGCGTTCAGCCTCAGCGAGCGTTCCCGCCGGCTCACGCCCGACATTGGCGAGCCGACACTGCCCGACGGCGCCGCCGAAGTCCTGTCGGTGGTGGGCAAGGCCTACATTGTTATTGACACTGTCGACGGCGTGGTGCGCGCCAGTCCCGGCGCTTACGCCTTCGGGCTGGTCCGCGGCCACACGGTGGTGCACCAGGAGCTGCTGGAACTGGCCCACCGGGTCCGGCGTGGCGGTGTCATTGAGGAACGCGACTTGATCCTTCCCCGGGTGGTGCTGCCAGCTACCAGGCCAGCTAGCGCGCCGGCTGCCGTGCCGGCTGCCATGCCGGGAGCAACGTCGGCCGCCGCGCTTGGCGGGTCGCCTGCCGCAACCGGGCAGCCCCGCACCATCCCGGATTCCATGAGCGCCCACGGGGCGCCGGGTCAGGGGACGCTGGTGATCCAAGTCAGGGTGGCGCCCCTCGGTGAGGAGTACATTCTCCTGCTCGCCGACGACCGCACCGAAATTGCCCGCACCGAGGCTGTCCGCAACGACTTTGTGGCCAACGTTTCACACGAGCTGAAAACCCCCGTGGGGGCCATCTCGCTGCTGGCCGAGGCGCTTGAATCCGCCCCGGAGGACCAGGCAACCGTGCGCCGCTTCGCCTCACGGATGATGAAGGAGTCGGCGCGGCTGGCAGCCCTTGTCCAGGACATCATCGAGCTGTCCCGGCTGCAGGGCAAGGATGTGGCCAGCGTCGGCACCGAGGTGGACATGAACGCCGTGATCGCCGAGGCCGTCGACAGGACCCGCCTGCCCGCCCAGAGCAAAAACATCACCCTCGCCGTGGGCGGCCAGGTCCCGGCGGTGGTCCACGGCGACCAGCCCCAGCTCGTCACCGCCCTGCGCAACCTGATCGACAACGCAGTGCGCTACTCGGCCGACAACACCCAGGTGGGCATCGGGCTGTCGGTGCGTGACGACGTCGTCTCCGTCAGCATCTCAGACCAGGGCGACGGCCTCTCGCCACAGGAGCAGGACCGGATCTTCGAGCGCTTTTACCGCGTCGACGCCGCCCGCTCCCGGCACACGGGCGGCACCGGCCTGGGCCTGAGCATCGTCAAACACATCATCGGCAACCACGGCGGCGAGGTGACACTGTGGTCGGCCCCCAAGATGGGCTCCACGTTCACCGTGCGGCTGCCCCAACTTTCCAACCCAACGTCCGACGGCGGCACGCAGCACCGCGCCGACCGGCACCCCGGCTTGATCTAAAGGAGCGCAACGAGCGTGAGCAGAATTTTGATTGTTGAAGACGAGGATTCCATTAGTGACCCCTTGTCGTTCCTGCTGTCCAAGGAAGGGTATGAGGTTCAGGTGGCCGACAACGGCCTGGACGCGCTGGTTGAATTTGAGCGCAGTGGTGCCGATCTGGTGCTGCTTGACCTGCAGCTGCCGGGCATGAGCGGCACGGAGGTATGCAAGCACCTGCGCCAGCGCTCCACCGTCCCCATCATCATGCTCACGGCCAAGGACTCGGAGATTGACAAGGTTGTGGGGCTGGAGCTGGGGGCCGACGACTATGTGACGAAGCCTTATTCCTCCCGCGAGCTGATTGCCCGGATCCGCGCCGTGCTGCGGCGCCAGGCGGAACCCGAAGAGTTGATGGATTCCACGGTGCACGCGGGGCCCGTGCGCATGGACGTGGAACGGCACGTGGTCAGCGTGCACGGCGAGGCGGTCGCCTTTCCGCTGAAGGAATTTGAGCTGTTGGAAATGCTGCTGCGCAATGCCGGCAAGGTCCTCACCCGCGGCCAGCTGATCGACAGGGTCTGGGGCTCGGACTATGTGGGCGACACCAAGACCCTGGACGTGCACATCAAGCGGCTGCGCAGCCGGATCGAGCCCGACCCGGCCACACCAAAATTCCTCGTCACCGTGCGCGGGCTGGGCTACAAGTTCGAGCCCTAGGACTTGGCGGGCCCCAAGCCGCCCGCATTATGTGCACTCTCTTGTCATAAATGCGTCACTTGCGCTAAAAAGTTAGATTTTGGTTGCCCCTGTGTGGCATGCGTCATATGCTGTGACGGATAACATGCCTGTCGGCCGGTGCGGCCGCATTGAGACTTGAGGGACGTATTCCATGACTGCTCATTCTTTTAAGGCGCCGGGCCGCTACCGCGGGTTGAAGGCCGGGGCCATCATGGCGACCGCCGCGATGGGCCTGATGACCTTTTCAAGCCCCGCACTGGCGACCAGTGCCGGTGCGTCGGCGGAAACGGTTGTGACAGGCCCGGTGACGACGGAATCGTCAGCAACGACAGCATCGACAGCAACAACGGAAAGTACGGCGACGGCGGCAATGGCAGGCAACAAGGTCAACTTCCCCGGCAACGACGGACAGGGCCACGAGGTGACCTTTGATTCGAAGTCGTTCATGGTGGACGGGGAGCGGCTCAATGTCTGGTCCGGCGAGTTCCACCACTGGCGCCTGCCCGGCACCGACGACTGGCGGGACATGTTCCAGAAGATGCGGGCCAGCGGCTTCAACGCCGTCTCCCTGTACTTTTTTTGGGGCTTGCACTCCACCGAACCGGGCCAGTTTGATTTCACCGGCATCAAGGACATCGACCTGCTGCTGACCATGGCGGAGGAAGAGGGGCTGTATGTCATTGCCCGTCCCGGCCCGTACGTCAACGCCGAAATTTCCATGGGCGGGCTTCCGGCGTACCTGACGAAGAATGGTTCACATTCGCTGCGCAGCATGGACCCTGAGGTCCTGCGCGAGTCACTGAGCTGGCTTGATGCGTTCAACAAGATTGCCGTCAACCACCAGGTCACCGACGGCGGCGGCTCCATCGTCACGTACCAGGCCGAAAATGAGCTCCTCAACGAAGGCGGCGACCGTCCTGCCTTCATGGAGGAGCTGGTCACGAAAATCAAGGGTGATGGAATCACGGTGCCCGTCTTCCACAACGACTGGGGCTTCAACGGCGCCTACGTTCCCGGCAGCGGCACCGTTGGCGGCGATGTGGGCCTGGACTACTACGCCTTTGACCAATACCCGCTGGGCTTCAACTGCTCCAACGCCCGCGGCCAAATCCCCGACATGGAGTCCCGCTTCCGCGCGCGGACAACCACCAGCCCCATGTTCATTGCCGAGGGCCAGGGCGGCGCCTTCACACCCTGGGGCGCGAACTTCAACACCGACAAATGTGCCGAATTTGTTGACCCCGCCTTCACGCGCCAATACGGGGTGAACAACCTCAACAACGGCATCAACATGTTCAACTACTACATGCAGTATGGCGGCACGAACTGGGGCTGGACCGGATCGCCGTCGTCCGGTTTTACCTCCTACGACTATGGCGCGCCCATCAACGAGGACCGCCAGCTCACGCCCAAGGCCGCCGTGCAAAAGGAGCTGGGCTACTTCCAACGGGACTTTGAGCCGATTTCCAACATGGTTCCGCAGAACGGCGCCCCGGTCACCGTCGACGGCGGCGCCGGCACCATCAACTCCTACCAGCGCATCGCCACCGAAAACCTGGACACCGATTCGGTCTCCGGAAACGGCGCCCGCTACCTGGGCTTCCGCCAGGCCGACAGCAACACCACCACGGAGGCCCGGTTCACGGTGCCCCTGACGCTCTCACCGCGCGAGGACGTCATCGAAACCAGCTACACCACTGATGACCGGGACACGGACGCCATCACCTACACCGGCACCTGGGGCAAGTCGAACGGGGAGGCGTGGGCGGCCGGCAACTACAAGGGCACCGAAACGTTCAGCGACACCACGGGCGACTCCGTTGAGTACAAGTTCACCGGTGCCGGCATCCGCGTCATCGCGGCACAGTCGATCAACCACGGCTATGGCGATGTTTACCTCGACGGCGTGAAGGTTGGCCAGACCAACACCTACCGCGGCCAGAACGCGAACTTCCAGTACGTGGCCTTCCAGCAGGATGGGCTGGATGCCAGCGTCGAGCACACCCTCAAGATCGTGGTCACCGGCCAGAAGGACGCGGCGAGCTCCGGCACCAACGTCACCATCGATGCCTTTGACGTCATCGCCGCCCCGACGACACCGGGGGAGACCGCCCCGGAGGTGCCGGCGGACGCCATCAGCTTTGCGCGGATCCCGCAGAAGGCCGGCACGTTCCTGCAGCTGCACGGCCGGGACGCCAACATGGTCATCGCCGACTACGCCTTCAACGGCCAGAAGCTGATGTACAGCACCTCCGAGCTGTTTACGAAGCTGCCCGTCGAGAACGGCACCCTGCTGGTGCTGAACGGTGCCAAGGGCGACGACGGCGAAACAGTTCTCCAATACGCCTCCGAACCGCAGGTGGCCACCTTGGACGGCACTGCCGTGGAATCCACCTGGGATGCGGCGGCCAAGATGCTGCGCCTGAACTATGTGCACGGCAACGGCATCGCGGTGAGGATCAGCGGCGGCGGCGCCCCGGACCTGACCATCGTCACCACCGACCGCAGCCAAACGGGCCTGCAGTGGACTGTTGCAGGTGCGGTCAAGGGCGCCGGCGCCAACAAGACTGACGCCAACAAGACAGTCATGGCCACCGGCGTCGACCTGTTGCGCTCAGCCGAGTTCGACGGCGACACCGTCAACCTGGTGGGCGACACCAAGGAAGCCCGAACGATCGGTGTCTATGCACCCGCCGGGGTCACGAAGGTGAGCTGGAACGGTGCGGCGCTGGCCACGACTGTTGGCGCCACCGGACAGCTTGTGGCTGACCTGGCCGGGCCGGCCCCCGCCGTGCTGCCGGAGCTGACCAATTGGAAGGTCTCGGGCGAAAACCCGGAGGCCGCCGCGGACTTTGACGATTCCGCGTGGCTGGAAGCAACGGCCACCACGGCGGCCAACACCCGCCAGGGCCCCGGCCCCAACCAGGGCAAGGTCCTGGACACGGCGTTCCACGGCTTTTACGAGGGCGACACCTGGTACCGGGCACACTTCACGGCTTCCTCCGCTGCCACCAGCATCCAGCTGCAGGGGCAGGGCGGCAGCGCCGCGAACATGCTCGTCTGGGTCAACGGCACCTTTGCCGGCGCCGCGGCCGCCAACGGCAGCATGCAGACGTTGCAGGTTCCCGCCGGCGTCATCAAGTCCGGCGAAGAAACAGTGGTGTCGGCAGTTGTCCGCAACCAGGGCCAAAACCTTGACTGGAGCGATGACGGCCTTTCACGCCAGAACCGCGGACTCTTTGATGCGGTCCTGCCCAGCAGCGGCGCCGTCACCTGGAAGCTGCAGGGCGCCAAGGGCATGGCAGCCCCGGTCGACACGGACCGCACCATGTACAACACCGGCGGCCTCTACGGTGAACGCGCCGGCTGGTACCTGCCGGACTACCCCGACAGCGAGTGGGCCGACGCCACGGACTTCAAGCCTGCCAAAGCCGGGGTCACCTGGTACCGCAGCAACTTTGAGCTGGATGTTCCGGCCGGCACCGACACTGCCATCGCGCTGAAGGTCAACGACGCCAAGTTCGACGACGGCCGCCAGTCCTTTGCCCGGGCCGTCATTTACGTCAACGGCTGGAACACCGGAACCTGGGTCGGCAACGTCGGCCCGCAGAGCACCTTCACCATCCCGAGCGGCTTCCTGAACAAGGCCGGGGGCAACACGCTCGCCATTGCCCTCACCACGGAGCGGGACGCCCAGGGCCCGGATTCCTTCACGCTGGTTGATCGCGGAACCAGCCTCGGCGGCGTGCCCACCACGCTGAACACGGCGCCGGACTACACGCTGCCGGTTGTTGCGGCAGCGGCTGTCAAGCCGTCGTACGACGTCGGTGCGACGGCGGTCGTCAGCGGCACCTCGGCGCTGGCTGCGATTGGTGACGGCGCATTGACGGATGCGGTGGTCGCCTTTGGTGACGACAGCGAGCCGGTGACGGTCCCGGTTGCCAATGGCGCCTTCTCGGCCGAACACAGCTTTGCTGCGCAGGGCACGTTTACGGCAACGGCAACCATCAAGGATGCTGTCTCCGGCGCTGTTCTGGGCGCCAAGTCCTTCGACATTGTTGTGGCTGAGGCGGGCACCGAGCCCACCGACCCGGCAACACCGACCGAAAGTGCCGCGCCGACCGAAACGGCAACGCCTTCCGAAAGTGCTGCGCCGTCTGAAACTGCAACGCCGTCCGAATCGGCATCACCGACGGAAAGTACTGTCCCCACCGACCCGGCAATACCGACCGAAAGTGCAGTGCCCACCGACCCGGCAGCACCCGAGGAAAGTGCAGTGCCCGCCGGCAATGCAACACCGGCTGGTCAGGGCTCGGCCGCTGCCAGCATGCCGGCGAAACCGTCCACGCCGGCAGGCATTGCCGCGACGAAAGATGATCTGGCCACGACAGGCGCCAACAGCACGTTGATCGCCGGGGTGGCGATCTTGCTGCTGGCGGCCGGTGCCGCGGCCGTCATGGTGATCCGTCGCAGGAAGCCCGGACACTAGCCGCAGCGGGGCAGGTTGGCGGCTGTGCACCGTTGCAAGTCAACGGTGCACAGCCGGGTAGTGGCCCAGCAAGGGCACAAAAAAGTGGGGCCGGTTGCATCAAAGCAACCGGCCCCACTGTCTTGCTAAACACTGTCTTGCTGAAAACTAGCTAAAAACTCGTCCTGCCAAAAACAGCCGCTACGGTGCAGCGGTGGGTTCTGCGGCTTCTTCGGTTGCCTCGTCCTGCGGGGAGGTGCTGGGCTCTGCGGTCGGTTCCACCGTCGGGGCAACTGTGGGCACCAAGTTCTTGTACTCGGCCAAGGTGCCGTCAAGCACGGGGACCTGCAATGAGGCTGTTTCAGTTCCGGCGCCGGACTGGCGCAGTTCAAGGGTCTCAACGCTGCCCGGGCGTTCGGCCACTGTGCTGAGGATGGCCTGGTCAGCCTGATCGTTGAGGACCAGCGGCGCACCCGGCGGGACGGTGATTTCAGTCTGGGCGCCCTGGGCGCCGCTGAACGTCAGGGTGATGTCGGAGTCTGCCGTGTTGTAGAACGTGCCCGTGACACGGCCGGGAGCGCCCTCTGCTTCAGAAACGATCAACACGTTGCGCAATTCCAGCTGGCCCATGTCCAAGTGCACGCCGTCGGAAACGGTGACCGCCATGGCGGTGCTTTGCTGGTTGATGGCGCTGCAGCCGGTGAATGTCATGGCACCAATGCCGATGGCTGCAATCAGGCTCAAGCGTTGCGCTCGTTTGGTACCGCGGATGCCGGCAACGATTCTCACGTCAGTAACTCCTCAGGGAAAAGACAAAATATCTTTGCCCAGCTTATCCGTAATTGCGGTAAATGTACTCTTCCGCCATCCGGGTGCAACTTTGCTGGGGGAGGCCCCGGCCGCGGACTGCACTTCGGCGTCCGTTAGTCAAGGGGATGACCATTCTCCAATTGTTGGAGCAATTGCGCGGTCAGCGTAGCGATGGCGGGCCCTGACCTGCGGAAACTCAAGGGAGTGGCTGGTTAACCGTGGTAAACTAGAAGTATTGGAAAGGGAGAATCCACATGCTTTTTGAGGTCGGCGAGACAGTAGTTTACCCACACCACGGTGCGGCGAAGATCGAAGAGATCAAAATGCGCACTGTCCGGGGTGAAGAGAAGATGTATCTCAAGCTCAAGGTTGCGCAGGGGGATCTGACAATTGAAGTTCCCGCAGAGAATGTAGACCTTGTTGGGGTTCGCGATGTTGTAGGCAAGGAAGGGTTGCTGCACGTTTTTGAAGTGCTGCGCGCGGAGTTTACGGAGGAGCCCACCAACTGGTCTCGCCGTTACAAGGCAAACCTGGAAAAGCTTGCGTCCGGTGATGTCATCAAGGTTGCAGAGGTTGTTCGCGACCTGTGGCGCCGGGACAATGACCGCGGTTTGTCTGCGGGCGAGAAGCGCATGCTCGCCAAGGCACGTCAGATCTTGATTTCCGAGCTTGCACTGGCGGAAAAGACTGATGAAGACAAGGCAGCCGAAGTTCTTGACGAGGTTTTGGCTTCATAGTTTTTAGCGAGATTGGCAAGGCCCCTGCACCCAGCGGTGCAGGGGCTTTTTCATGAGCTGCCCACCTGTCCCGGCAGGGCCAGCAGCCAGGCCCCGGCACGATCACCGGCACAATGCCGGTGCGCCGGACTATTGTAGGGATTATGACTGAGATGAAGGCTGGATCGTGTGCCGTCGTGATAGTTGCAGCAGGATCCGGGCAGCGCCTGGGCCATGGAGTACCCAAGGCACGGGTGCCGCTGGGCGGTGAAGCGCTGCTTGTCCATGCCGTCCGCGGCGTGTTGAAGTCGGGCATTGCCGCGCAAATCTGTGTGGCCATCCCTGCAGGTGACGAGGAGCTCACGGCCATGTGCGGGAAGCTCGGCGCCGAGGCGGCCACCGCCGGTTTGGCATTCAGTGTCGTTGAAGGCGGTGCGCAGAGATCGGATTCGGTGTACGCCGCGTTGGCCAAAGTTGCCGAGGGCGTGACCACCGTGATGATCCACGATGCCGCCCGGCCGTTGGTACCGTCGGGCGTGTTCAACCGCATTGCAGCGGCCCTGAAGGACGGTGCAAAAGCCGTGATCCCGGCACTGGCCGTCTCCGACACCGTCAAAACCGTTGTGCCGGCCAACCTCCCCGCCACGGGTGCCGGGCTTGAGAAAGTTGTGGGCACGCCGGCCAGAAACCAGCTGCGCGCGGTGCAGACGCCCCAGGGCTTTGAGCTGGCAACTCTCCGCCGCGCCTACGCACATGCCTTGACGCTCGACGACGAAGCCGCCTCCCGCATCACCGACGACGCCATGCTCGTGGAAGCCTTGGGCGAGGACGTCTATGTGGTCCAGGGCTCAACCCACAGTTTCAAGATCACAACCCCCATGGACCTGCTGCTGGCCGAGGCCATGCTGGAAGGCCCGCTGCGGCCCCGCTGGATTGAAGGATAGCCCCATGCTTTTGCCCCGCACCGGAATCGGTGTCGACATCCACGCCTTTGCCCCCGAGGACAGCCCAGCGCCCCTCTGGCTGGCAGGGTTGCTGTGGGAAGGTGAACGCGGACTTAGCGGCCATTCCGACGGCGACGCAGTCGCCCACGCTGCCGCCGACGCCTTGTTTTCAGCTGCCGGCGTCGGAGACCTTGGCACGCACTTTGGCACCGACCGCCCCGAGTACAAGGGTGCCTCGGGCGTGACGTTGCTGGCCGAAGCAGCCAGGATTGTGCGCGAAGCCGGCTTTGAGATCGGCAACATCGCCGTGCAGTTTGTCGGCAACAGGCCCAAATTTTCTCCACGCCGCCACGAAGCCGAAGCCGTCCTGAGCGAGGCCGCGGGAGCCCCCGTGTCGGTGAGTGCCACCACCTCTGACGGACTGGGATTTCCCGGCCGCAGCGAAGGCATCACGGCCGTCGCCACGGCTCTGGTCGTCAGCACAGCCCGCCAAACAGCCCGCCTTGAGCACTCCGAATCCACCCGACGGGATACCCTAGAGCCGTGACCCTGCGCTTCCATGACTCCGCCTCCGCCGCCACCCGCGACTTCGTCCCGCTCAAAGAGGGCCAGGTTTCGCTGTATTATTGCGGCGCCACCGTCCAGGGCGAGCCGCACATTGGCCACGTCCGCTCGGCCCTCGCCTTTGACCAGCTGACCCGCTGGCTGCAGACCAGCGGCTACAACGTCACGGTCGTGCGCAACGTGACCGACATTGATGACAAGATCCTCGTCAAGGCGGTCGAGAACAACGAGCAGTGGTGGGCGCTGGCTTACCGCTTCGAACAGGCCTTTGCCACGGCATACGAATCGCTGGGCATCCAAAAGCCCACGTATGAGCCTCGCGCCACGGGCCACATCCCCGAGATGCACGCACTCATCACCCAGCTCATCGAGCGCGACCATGCCTACCCGGCCGTGGACGATTCCGGCGACGTCTACTTCGACGTCCGGTCCTGGCCCCAGTACGGCTCCTTGACGCACCAGAACATTGACGACATGCAGGCCGCGCCCGACGCCGACCCCCGGGGCAAGCGCGATCCACGCGACTTTGCACTATGGAAGGGCCACAAGGACGGTGATCCCGAGACCGCCAAGTGGGAGTCCCCTTGGGGCGCAGGCCGTCCCGGCTGGCACCTTGAGTGCTCCGCCATGGTCACCAAATACCTCGGCACCGAGTTCGACATCCACGGCGG
This sequence comes from Specibacter sp. AOP5-B1-6, assembly GCF_052376555.1. Taxonomy (NCBI): domain Bacteria; kingdom Bacillati; phylum Actinomycetota; class Actinomycetes; order Micrococcales; family Micrococcaceae; genus Specibacter; species Specibacter sp. AOP5-B1-6. The sequence goes on along the minus strand of NZ_JBQSVT010000025.1, from coordinate 15,275 downwards.
CGGACTGGACCTGCGCTTCCCGCACCACGAAAACGAGATGGCCCAGTCGCAGGCCGCCGGCCACGGCTTCGCCAACTTCTGGATGCACAACGGCATGGTCACCTACCAGGGTGAAAAAATGTCCAAGTCCATCGGCAACACCATCAACCCGCGCGAAATGCTGGAGCTCGCCCGTCCGCTCGTGGTCCGCTACTACCTGGGCCAGGCGCATTACCGCTCGGTGCTGGACTACCGTCCGGGCTCACTCACGGAGGCCTCGGCCGCCGTCGAACGCATTGAGACGTTCATGCGCGCCGCCCATGCCGGATTGAACTCAACGGGTGAGCTTCTGCTGCTGCACGAACCGTGCGACATCAGAGATCTTCCCGGCGCCTTCCGCGCCGCCATGGACGACGACCTGAACATCCCGGCTGCCCTCGCCGTGCTGCACGAAACTGTGCGTGCGGGCAACACCGCACTCGCCAAGGGAGACACTGCAGCAACATTTGAGGCTTTCCAGTCCGCCATGGGCATGACAGATGCGTTGGGCATCAACCCGCTGGATGCGCAGTGGCAGCAGGGGAGTGGCTCGGAAGCCGAACTGACGGCCCTGGACGTGCTCGTCAAGGCCCAGCTCGAGGCCCGTGCGCAGGCCCGGGCGGAGAAGAACTGGGCAGAATCGGACCGGATTCGTGACCTGCTGGCAGCAGCCGGCGTGGACGTGGCCGACTCCGCAACAGGCTCCACCTGGTCCCTGAAGAAATAACCACCCCACCACTGCGGACGCTCGCGCAGATAAGGGCCGTTTTTCAACAACGCTCCTTCACATCTGGGGCACTTTTCGACACGCTGCGTCAAAGAGCGCAGGAGCGTTTCTGCTTTCTGCCCCGCACGTGCAGGAGCGTTCGAGGGGAAAGCGGTGGGCTGGTGCCCCGGCCCTTGCCCGCAACACGGTGAGACTGCGCACTTTTGGCGCCAACCACCACGGAATTTGCTTTGAGGCCGTAAGCTAATAGCTACGGGTGTGTTGTTTCCCGTTATGAGGCGTGCCAAAAATGTGCCCGCTGACAGATTTGTTTGACGAACTTCGGGGCCAGCAGTTAGGCGCCGCACCAATCGTAAGGGTTTCACCATGGCCAACAGTTCCCGTTCCGGCGCCGTCCGCAAGCTCAAGAAGGGTCCCGTCAAGGGCACAGGCGGGCTGGGCCGCAAGGCACTCGAGGGCAAGGGGCCAACCCCCAAGGCTGACGAACGCACGTACCACAAGGCGTTCAAGAACAAGGACCTTGCCGAGCGTTCGGCTGCCAAGCGCACCGGCACCAGCGCCTCCCCGCGCCGCAACAGCGGCCCCAAGGGCAAGGCCACCGAGGAGCTCGTCACGGGCCGCAACTCGGTTGTCGAGGCGCTGCGCGCGGGCATCCCCGCGAAGGCGCTGTACGTTGGCGTCCGCGTTGACATGGACGAGCGCGTCCGTGAGTCCATCAAGCTGGCCACCGAGCGCGGCATCCCGCTGTTGGAAGCCCACAAGCCCGAGCTGGACCGCCTCACCGAGGACGCCATCCACCAGGGCCTGGTGCTGCAGATTCCGCCGTACGAATACGAGGACGCCGTTGACACGGCCGGCGAGATCATCGCCAAATGGAAGAAGGGGCACATCACCAACGCCCCGTTGATCGTGGCCCTTGACGGCATCACCGACACGCGCAACCTTGGTGCGATCATCCGCAGCGTCTCGGCGTTCTCCGGCCACGCCGTGATCATCCCCGAGCGTCGCAGCGCGGGTGTGACTGCCGCAGCCTGGAAGACCAGTGCCGGTGCCGCCGTGCGCGTGCCCGTTGCCAAGGCGCCGAACTTGAACCGTGCCATCGGTGCGTTCCAGAAGATGGGCTACTTCGTGTTGGGGCTCGACGGCGACGGCGACGTTTCGCTGCCCGACCTCACCCTGGCGCAGGAGCCCGTGTGCATCGTGGTTGGCTCCGAGGGCAAGGGCCTGTCCCGGCTCGTGCGTGAAAACTGCGACCAGATCGTCTCCATCCCGATCAACTCCGCCATGGAGTCCCTGAACGCCTCCATGGCCGTGGGCATCAGCCTCTACGAAATCTCAAGGCAGCGGGCGGTCCAGGCTTAACCATGGCAGCTACCGCCGTCGAGGCCATCAGCAACCTGGGGGCGGCCTTGTCGCGCCATTTTCCCCTGGGCGTCAGTGCGATTCCAGGCGAACATGGCGCGTCGGCGGCCAACGTGGCCGTTTATTCACCGACCTACCGTGACGTCGTGCTGTGCTTCCAACCTCCCGGCGGCGTCTGGAAGGCAGTCAAGCTGCCCGACAAGACCGACGGCGTCCACCACGGCCTGGTGGAAAACATGCCGGCGGGCAGCCGCTACGGTTTTTACACCGACTTCGTGGCCTCGCAGGAGGACATGCTCCTGATAGACCCGGAAGCTGTGCAGCTGCTGCTGGATCCGTACGGCCACTACATTGACGAGGCCACCGGCCCCGACGGCGTCACCCGGTACCAGTCGGTGCGGATGGATTCCGATTTTGACTGGGGCACGGTCACCCGGCCGAACACGCCGTGGCGCGAAACAGTGTTTTATGAGGCACACGTGCGCGGGCAGACAATGCTGCACCCGGACGTGCCCGAGGAAATTCGGGGGAGCTATGCCGGCATGGCCCACCCCGCCATGATCCAGCACCTGCAGGAGCTGGGCGTGACCGCCGTCGAACTTCTGCCTGTGCACTTTCACATCGATGAACCGCACCTGCACGGCACGGGGATGAGCAATTACTGGGGCTACAACACGCTGGGCTTCTTCGCCCCGCACGTGGAGTATGCCAGCGCCGCCGCGCGCGCAGCCGGGCCGCAAGCCGTGCAGGCCGAACTCAAGGGCATGATCAAGCTGCTGCACCTGGCAGGCATCGAAGTGATCCTCGACGTCGTGTACAACCACACTGCCGAGGGCGGCCGCGGCGGGCCCGCCTACAGTTGGCGCGGGTTGGCTGAAGAGCAGTACTACCGCCTGCGCGACGGTGAGTATTACGACACCACCGGCTGCGGAAACACCTTGAATTTCGGCAACCCGCACGTCATCAAGATGGCCATGGATTCGCTGCGTTACTGGGTGGAAGAGTTCCACATTGACGGCTTCCGCTTTGACCTTGCCGTCTCTCTTGCGCGCAACGGCATCCACGAGTTCACCAACCAGCACCCGTTCCTGCTGGCGGCCGCCACCGACGGAGTGCTGTCCTCCACGAAGCTCATTTCCGAGCCGTGGGATGTTGGCTACGGCGGCTGGCAGACGGGCAACTTCCCCACCGGCTGGGCCGACTGGAACGACTCCTTCCGCGACACCGTTCGTGAAGTATGGCTGACCGACAGGGCCGCCATGCTGGCCGGCAACCACCACAACGGGCTGGCCACGTTTGGCGATGCATTGGGCGGGTCGGCGGAGCTGTTTGCCGCATCGGGGCGCAGCAGCATGGCTTCGATCAACTTGATCACCGCCCACGACGGCTTCACCCTGGCTGACCTCACCACGTACAACGAAAAGCACAACGAGGACAACCAGGAAGACAACCGCGACGGCACCGGCGAGAACCGCAGCTGGAACCACGGCGTTGAGGGCATCACCAACAACCCGGACACGCTGGCCCAGCGCGCCAGGACGGCCCGCAACCTCATGGCCACCATGCTCCTCGCCATGGGCGTGCCCATGATCACCGCCGGCGACGAGCTCGGGCGCAGCCAGGGCGGCAACAACAACGTTTACTGCCAGGACAATGAGATCGCCTGGGTTGACTGGACCATGGACGAGGAAGCCAAGGCCATGCTGGCCGCGACGACCCGCCTGGTGCAGCTTCGCAAGGACTTCCTGGCCGCCCAGCCCAGCACATATCCCACACGCGGCGGGCAGTCGTTCATCCACTGGTTCGGTGCCGATGGCCTGCCCATGACGCCGGACCGCTGGAAGAACCCGCACGAACGCGTGCTCACCATGCTCCTGGGTTCCCCCGACGGCAAGGTTGACGGGCTGGTCGTGTTCAACACCGGTGTGACCGATGAGGACGTGGTGCTGCCCGCGAATCCGCGCTTTGACGCCCCGGATGCCCCCGAAGAGGGCGGCGAGGAGGGCGCCGAAGCGGGTGCCGAAGCGGTGGAGCAGGCAGTCGAGCAGGCGGAAAGTCAGCCTGAGACCGCCGGGCCCCGGCCCTACATGCTGCGGATGACGACGGAGGCTCCCGCACTGACGGACGACGGCGAACCCACCTTCCGCCTGCCCCGTTCCGTGCCGCTGGTCGACGCAGGCGACGCCGTCCGGGTGGATGCCAACACCGTCCAGATTTTCCGCAACGACCTGACGCAGCCCTGACCCGAAGCCCGATCCCCACCCCGCCCTGCCCCGAACCACGCCCCACCCCGAACTAACCCGCAGAAGTGGTTGCTGAATCAACGTTTACAAGTTGATTTAGCAACCACTTCTGCGGGTTAGTTGGGCAGGGGAGGGAGTTACGCCGTGGCGATCAGCCCCAGTTCGGCGGGGTTGGCCAGTGCGGCGTGCCGGGGCAGGACCTTGACGCCGTAGCCAAAGTTCCCTGAGCGGTCGATGAACAGCTCGGCGGAGAACTGGTAGCGTCCCTCGCCCTTGTCCTGCACTGTCTCCAGTGCGAGGCTGCGGGTGTCGGCCAGGTCGTCCGTTTCCCCGGCCGTGCCGTAGACGACGCTGACCTGCACGTCGTCGGGACGCAGCTCGCCGAGGTTGACGTGGGCCCGGACCTGCAGTGATTCGCCAATTTGGGGTTCATCACGCAGCCCGTGCGATTCCACGTGATCAATGTGGACCCCGTGCCACGCAGGCCGGACATGGTCGATCCAGGCTGCGTACTCTCTGGTGGCGGCAAAGTCGTTGGCCCGTGCCACGCGGCCGGATTCGGCTGCCGGCTGGTACAAACGCTGTACATATTCGGCCACCATGCGATTGGCTGAGACCTGCGGGCCCAGTTCGGCCAGGGTGTGCTTGATCATCGAGATCCAGTGCGACGGCAGGCCGCCGTCGTGCGGCTGTGAAGGCCCGGCGGCACCGGCACCCGCGGCCACGACTTCGCCGTAGAACTTGGGGGCCACCTGGGTTTCCAACAGCTCGTACAGGGCCGCGGACTCAATGTCGTCGCGTTCCTCATCACTGGTCCCGGTATTTGCCGTCGGGATCGCCCAGCCGTTTTCGCCGTCGTACATTTCATCCCACCAGCCGTCCATGACCGACAGGTTCAGCGAGCCGTTGATGGCGGCCTTCATGCCCGAGGTGCCGCATGCTTCCAGCGGGCGCAGCGGGTTGTTCAGCCACACGTCGCAGCCGGGGAAGAGCGTGCGGGCCATGGCGATGTCGTAGTTGGGCAGGAAGATGATCCGGTGGCGGACGTCGGGGTCGTCGGTGAACTGGACCAGGTCCTGGATCATCTTCTTGCCGGCGTCGTCGGCGGGGTGCGACTTGCCGGCAATGATGATTTGGATCGGGTGCTCGGGGTGCAGCAGCAGCGCCTTGAGCCGGGCCGGGTCGCGCAGCATCAGCGTCAGTCGCTTGTAGGTGGGGACGCGGCGGGCAAAACCAATCGTGAGCACATCCGGGTCCAGGACGGAATCAGTCCAGGCCAGCTGGGCGTCGGCGGCACCGCGCTTCTTCCAGGAGGAGCGCAGCCGACGGCGGGCGTCATCCACCAGCGCCGACCGCAAGCGACGGCGAAGCGCCCAGACGTCCTCGTCACTCACCTCATAAACCTTGGACCAGTCGGGCCCGTCCAGGACCTCGGCGCCGAAGCGTTCCCGTGCCAGCGCGGCCAGCTGGGGGTCAACCCAGGTGGGCACGTGCACGCCGTTCGTGACGGAGGTGATGGGGACGTCCTGCTGGTCGAAGCCCGGCCAGAGTCCTGCGAACATGCCGCGGGAGACGACGCCATGCAGCTTGGCCACGCCGTTGGCGCGCTGGGCCAGGCGCAACCCCATGACGGCCATGTTGAACACCTCGGAGTCGCCGCCGTCGTAATTTTCCGCCCCGAGGGACAGGATCTGGTCCACGGGAACGCCGGGGGCCAGTTGGCCGGCAAAGAAGTGCTCGATCATGCCGCGGGGGAAGCGGTCGATGCCGGCCGGGACCGGTGTGTGGGTGGTGAAGACGGTCGACGCGCGGCCGGCCGCCAGTGCCTCACCCCACGAGAGCGGGTGTTCGGTGACCGCGGGGTCCATGAGTTCGCGGATGCGCTCGATGCCCAGGAAGCCGGCGTGGCCCTCGTTGGTGTGGAAAACTTCCGGCGCGGCCGTGCCGGTCAGCCGGGCGTGGACGCGCAGGGCCTTAACGCCGCCCATGCCCAGAAGCAGTTCCTGGGTCAGGCGGTGGTCGCCGCCGCCGCCGTACAGCCGGTCGGTGACCCCGCGGGCCGCGTCGTCATTTTCGGCCACGTTGGAATCCAGCAGCAGCAGGGGCACCCGGCCCACATCCGCACGCCAAATGTGCGCCCGCAGCACTCTGTGGTCGGGCAGCGGCAGTTGAATCTGGATGGGCGTGCCGTCGTCTTCGCGCAGAAGTGTCAGTGGCAGCGCATCCGGGTCAAGCAGCGGGTAGCTCTCCTGCTGCCACGCGTCCTTGGACAGCGACTGCTTGAAGTAGCCCGCCTGGTAGAGAAGTCCGACGCCGATCAGCGGCACCCCGAGGTCGGATGCGGACTTGAGGTGGTCACCGGCCAGAATGCCCAGCCCGCCCGAGTACTGGGGGAGGACTTCGGTAATGCCGAATTCGGGGGAGAAGTAGGCGATGCAGGCGGGCGGCTGGGCGCCGGACGTGTTGGCGCCGGCGTCGCTGGAAGTGGTGAGTCCCTGGTACCACCGCGGTTCGTTGAGGTAGCTGTCCAGGCTGGCTTCGGCGGCGGCCACGGCGGCCACGACCTCCGGATCCCCGGCCAGCCCCTGCAGCTGCTCGCGGGACAGTGCCGCGAGCATGGCCAAGGGATCGTGACGGGAATCTTCCCAAATCTCAGGGTTGAGGGATTCAAACAGGGCGCGGGTCGGCAGATGCCAGGACCAGCGGAGATTGGTGGCCAACCGGGTCAGCGCGGAAATCTGCGCAGGGACGACGGTGCGAACTGTAAATCTGCGGATTGCCTTCATGCCGGTCAGGATAGCCCAGAATGGGCCGTTCACTGCAGCGGTGAATGTCCAATGGTCGGTTCATTACGTCAAGCCGCCGGTCCCGCCGGAATGATGCGGCCGAACCAGCCTGAATATGGCTGCCGCTCCGGCCCGATTATGGTCCGCGTGTGACGCACCAACGCGCCGATGTGGCGGAAGACCTTAGCAATCTGCGCGGGGAGTCGCTAACGTCTAGTTTGTGAGTACTTTTAAGCCTTCGCGCAATGTGCCAGCCGCCGCTGCCTCCGCAGCCGCACCCGCAGGCGCTTCTGCGGGTGCCACCGCTCGGGCCGCGACTTCTGCGGGTGCCGCCGCGCCGGCCGGCGCCTCTGCCGCCGCTCGGGCCGCCGGCGCCGGTGCGCCCGCCGCGCCCGCCGCGCCGGCCACCACTTCTGCCAGGGCCGGTATTCAGGCGGGGCTGCGCTTCGGCCGGATTCCCATTACCAATGTTCAGCCCGTCCTGGAAGGCGGCAAGTTCCCGGCCAAGGCGGTCCGCGGCGGCGATGTCCGTGTCAGCGCAGTGGTGTTCCGGGAGGGCCACGACCTTTTGGGTGCCACCGCGGTGCTCTTTGCCCCGGATGGCAGCGAAGCGCAGCGCGCCAGGCTCAAGCCGGGCCCCAAGGGCACCGATTCGTGGGAAGGCGTGCTCACCCCCTCCCATGAAGGCAATTGGAGCTTTGTCATCGAGGGCTGGAGCGATCTGTACGCCACCTGGTCCCACAACGCCCAGGTGAAAATCAATGCGGACGTCGATGTGGACGTCATGTTGGCCGAAGGTGCGCTGCTGTTGGGTGAGGCAGCCAAGTCAGCCAAGGACACTGCGCCCGGCGCGGCCAAGGTGTTCAAGCAGGCCGCCCGAGCACTGGCGGATCCGTCCCTGAACGTCAATGACCGCCTGGCCGCCGGCACCGGTGCGGAGGTGCGTGCCGCCGTCGTCCGTTTCCCGCTGCGGGATCTGGTGACGGCCACCGGGAAATTCCCGCTTCTGGTTGAACGCGACGCTGCAGGCCGCGGCGCCTGGTACGAGTTCTTTCCGCGGTCCGAGGGTGCCATGCGCCATCCCGAGACCGGCCAATGGACCAGCGGCAATTTCCGCACTGCCGTGCACCGGCTGCCGGCAGTCGCGACGATGGGCTTCGACGTCGTCTACCTGCCGCCCATCCATCCGATCGGGACCCTCAACCGCAAGGGGCCCAACAATTCGCTGTTGGCCGGACCGTCGGATCCCGGGTCGCCCTGGGCCATTGGTTCGGCGGCTGGCGGGCATGATGCCATCCACCCGGAACTGGGGACTTTTGCCGATTTTGACGCGTTCGTGGCGGCTGCCCAGGAGCTGAATCTGGAAGTTGCGCTGGATCTGGCGCTGCAATGCGCCCCGGACCACCCATGGGCCACGGCGCACCCGGAATGGTTCACCACGCGGGTTGACGGCACGATTGCCTACGCTGAAAACCCGCCGAAAAAGTACCAGGACATCTACCCGCTGAACTTTGACAACGATCCCGAGGGGCTGTCGGCGGAGATTTTGCGGATTGTGCGGTTGTGGATTGACCACGGCGTGCGCATTTTCCGGGTGGACAACCCGCACACGAAGCCCGTCTGGTTCTGGGAATGGCTCATTGGCACGATCAACGCGGAACGGCCCGACATTGTGTTCCTGGCCGAGGCATTTACGCGCCCGGCCATGATGGCGGCACTGGGACGGGCCGGATTCCAGCAGTCGTACAGTTACTTTACGTGGCGCAACACCAAGGAGGAGCTGGAGGAGTACCTGGTGCACGTGAGCCGCGAGTCGGCCGGCTATTTCCGCCCCAACTTCTTCGTGAACACCCCTGACATCCTGACCGAGTACCTGCAGTACGGCGGGCCGGCGGCGTTCAAGATCCGCGCCATCCTGGCCGCCATGGGCAGCCCGCTGTGGGGGATGTATGCCGGTTACGAGCTGTATGAACACGTGGCCCGGCCCGGCTCCGAAGAAAACATCGACAATGAAAAATATGAGTTCAAGGACCGCAACTTTGCCGCCGCCGAGGCGCAGGGCAACTCGCTGGCACCGTTTGTCACGCTGCTGAACACCATCCGTCGGGCGCACCCGGCGCTGCTGGACCTGCAAAACCTGAGCCTGCACGAAAGCTCGGACCCGGCCACGCTGGTGTTCAGCAAGCACAAATTAATTGCCGCCACCGCGGAGGAGCCGGCCCGCAAGGACACCATCATCGTCGTGATCAACGTTGACCCGCACAGCATGCGCGAAGGCGAAGTGACCTTGGACCTTGACGCGTTGGAGCTTGACGGGCTGTCCCCGGATGGGACGTTCCTGGTGGACGAGCTCATCACGGGGGCCACCTGGAACTGGGGCAAGAAAAACTACTTCCGGCTGGATGCCCACCTGGAACCGGCCCACATCCTGCACATCAGGCGCTGACCCATGGCCTTCCCGTACTCGAACAGTGCACCGCAGTTCAACTTGAACGCACCGGGGCTGGCCCACGACCCGCACTGGTACCGGAAGGCCGTCTTTTACGAGGTGCTCGTGCAGAGTTTTGCCGACGCCAACGGTGACGGGGCGGGTGACTTTTCCGGGCTGATCTCGCGCCTCGACTACCTGCAGTGGCTGGGCGTCGACTGCCTGTGGCTGCCCCCGTTCTTTGACTCGCCATTGCTCGACGGCGGTTACGACGTCCGCGATTTCACGGCCGTCATGGAAACGTACGGCACCATTTCAGACTTCAAGTCGCTGGTGACCCAGGCGCACGAACGCGGCATGCGGATCCTCATCGACCTGCCCATCAACCACACCTCCGACCAACACCGGTGGTTCAAGGCCTCAAGGGAAGAGCCCGACGGGCCCTTCGGCGACTTTTACATGTGGAGTGACACCACCGAGCTGTATCAGGACGCCCGGGTCATCTTTGTCGACACGGAAGAATCCAACTGGACCTTTGATCCCATCCGCCGCCAATTCTTTTGGCACAGGTTTTTCAGCCACCAGCCAGACCTGAACTTCAGAAACCCCGCCGTGCGGGAAGCCATTTTTGATGTGGTGCGGTTTTGGCTCCAACAGGGCATCGACGGCTTCCGGGCCGACGCCATTCCCTACCTCTTCGCCGAAGACGGCACCAACTGCGAAAACCTGCCCGAAACCCACCAGTTCCTGCAGGATTTGCGCGCCATGGTTGACGCCGAGTTCCCCGGGCGGATCATCGTCGCCGAGGCCAACCAGATGCCCCACGAAGTGGTGGACTACTTTGGCACCGAAGAGGAACCCGAATGCCACATGGCCTTCCACTTCCCCATCATGCCCAGGCTCTACTACGCACTGCGGGACCAGAAGGCAGCCCCCATCATCGACACCATGGCCAACACGCCCCACATTCCCCGTGGCGCCCAGTGGGGGACGTTCCTGCGAAACCACGACGAACTCACCCTGGAGATGGTCACGCCCACGGAACGCGAAGCGATGCTTGGCTGGTACGCGCCCGACTCGCGCATGCAGGCAAACATTGGCATCCGACGTCGTCTGGCACCGCTGCTGGACAACTCAAGGGCCGAAATTGAGCTCATCAATGCGCTGCTGCTGGCCCTGCCCGGCAGCCCGTTCCTGTATTACGGGGATGAAATCGGCATGGGCGACAACATCTGGCTCGACGACAGGGACGCCTCCCGCACGCCCATGCAGTGGAACCCCGACCGCAACGCAGGGTTCTCCAACACCGATCCCGGGAAGCTCTTTCTGCCGGTGGTGCAGTCGCTGGTGTATCACTACAATCATGTCAACGTTGAGGCGCAGACGGCACACACCAGTTCGCTGCTGCATTGGAACAAGGAAATCCTGCGCATCCGCAGGGCCCACCCCGCCTTCGGGCTGGGCCGCTACGAAAACGTGCCCACCTCGCACGACTCGGTGCTCGCGTTCCTGCGCGTCCTGCCGGTGGGGAACGAGGAAGGCGAGACGCCCGAATCGATCCTGTGCGTTTTCAACCTCTCCCAGCACCCCTCGGCCGCCACCATCCATGTGCCCACGCTCGCCGGCCGCGGTCTGCGGGACGTGTTCGGCGGCGACGTCTTTCCCGGCATCGACGACGACGGCAAGCTCACCTTGACCCTCGGCTCCTACGATTTCTTCTGGCTGCGCGTGCGCTCACAGTCCTCCAATGTGCTCTCCACGCAGACGCAGGCACTGCCGGTGATTGACGGAACGGTGCATGGATACTGATGGCCACGCTCCTTGACCTGTTGGCGGACTGGCTGCCGCAGCAACGCTGGTATCCCCGCAAGGGCGACGCCGGCGTTGGTGCGCGGCTTGGCGTCGCGGACAGTTTTGAGCTGACCTCGCCCGACCCTGCCGTGTCCCTGCTCGTCCTGCTGGTCACAGTGGATTTTCCCGGTGCCGCGCCCGGCAGCGGCATCGGTCCTGTGACCGGCACGTCCGACGTCGGGACCGGCCTCACGCTGCAAGTTCCGCTGAGCATCCACCATCATGGCTCAAATGTGCTAACTAAGCCAGACGCTGGCGACGGCCTCGATCAATCGGCCAGCGGAAGCGGGTGCGGGGTCCCGTTGGGGGATGCCGAAGCCAGCGGACCGTGGCCAGGCGGGCGCGTGTATGAAGGTTTGGCCGACCCTGCCTTTCTGCAGGCGTGGCTCATGGAAGCTCTCAGCCCCGGCCCCGTGCAGCCTAATGCTTCGGGACGGATGCATGTCTGGCGAAACCCGGATTTGGGTGACACGGATGTTGTGCCGGCAACCGGCATTCGGTTGGTGAACTCCGAACAATCCAACAGTTCGGTCATTTTCCGGCTCGGGCGGCGGCCGCTCATTGCCAAATTCTTTCGGGTCATCCATGCCGGTGTGCACCCGGAAGTGGAGATTGGCAGCGCACTGGCCGGCTCGGTCAGCCCAGCCGGGGAACTGAATGTTCCGCTGCTGCAAGTCGCTGTGGGGTACGGGGAAGCAAACACCACCCTCTTTGTCGTTCACGATTTCATCACTGGGGCAGCTGACGGCTGGGCGTTCGCGCTGCAATCCGCCAATGGGCAGGACGACTTTTCGGCCGACGCCCGTGCCATTGGCGTGGCGCTCGCCCGTGTTCATGCCAGCCTGCGCCAATCCCTGGGGGTGAGCAACCATGGAACAGCAGAGACAGCGGACTTCACACGGGCGGTCGCTGCCCGGCTGAAGTGGGCGTGGCACCTGGTGGGCGGCGCCGTCGGGCCTTATGGGAATGCTTTCCAAACTGTATTAACACAGCTGGACGAAATAAAAGCCCTGCCGCCGGTCCAGCGCATTCATGGGGACCTGCACCTGGGCCAGCTCCTGCGCAAGGAGTCAGCCGGGGCTGGCAGCTGGTACATCCTGGACTTTGAAGGTGAACCGCTGCGGGCACTGGCCGAGCGCGGCCGCCCTGACGTGGCACTGCGGGACATTGCCGGGATGCTGCGGTCATTTGACTATGCCGGGGCACAGGCTGCCGCCACTGGTGCGGTGACGGAGGCGCAAGGTGGCGAGTGGGCAAGGACGGGTGCCGACGCTTTTGTGGAGGGTTATGAAAGCGCGTCCGGGAAGGCGGTTCCACGCAATAGTGCGCTATTCGTGGCATTGTGGCTGGACAAGGCCTTATACGAAGTTGTTTATGAACTGCAAAATCGGCCCAACTGGGCTTGGGTGCCGATAAGCGCTGTGCGGGAATTGTTTGAATCAAGGGAAAGCGGTGTGGACATGGGACTGAATAAAATGGCCCCTCTTGCAGTCAATGCAGGAGTCTTGGCACGAATTTCCGAGGGGACCTACTACGCACCCCACTCGGTGCTGGGCGCACACCTTGACGGCGACGGTTTCGCCACAGTCCGGGCGCTGCGGCACCTGGCCACGTCGGTGCAGCTGGTCACAGGCAGCGGGGAATTCCCGATGACCCATGAACACGGCGGTGTCTGGGTCGCGGTGGTTCCGGTCGAGGAGCCGGGACACGCGCCCGATTACCGGTTGGACGTCAGCTATGGCGACGGCGTGCACCGCACCGATGATCCCTATCGGTACCTGCCCACTGTGGGCGAATTGGACATGCATCTCATGGCCGAGGGCAGGCACGAGACATTGTGGACTGTCTTGGGTGCGCACGTGCAGCGCTACCACTCCGCGTTGGGCCAAGTGACTGGCGTGAGTTTCGCCGTGTGGGTGCCGGCCGTGCAGGCTGTCCGGGTCATTGGCGAGTTCAATGGCTGGGACGGGCGCGGGCATGCCATGCGAAGCCTTGGCAACAGCGGAATTTGGGAATTGTTCATTCCGGACGTCGCTGCCGGGGACCGCTACAAGTTTGAAATCCTCACCGAACAGGGGGAGTGGCTGCAAAAGGCGGACCCCATGGCGTACGGGACCGAGGTGCCGCCGCTGACAGCTTCACGGGTCGTTGAATCAACGTATTCCTTCCAGGACGACGTCTGGATGGCCCAACGTGCCAAGACAGACCCGCACAATGCGCCGATGAGCGTCTATGAAGTCCATTTGGGCTCCTGGCGGTTGGGTTTGAGCTACGTAGACCTTGCCAAGGAGTTGGTGGACTACGTCAAGGGGCTTGGATTCACTCACGTGGAACTCATGCCCGTGTCTGAGCACCCCTTTGGCGGCTCGTGGGGCTATCAAGTCACCTCTTACTACGCGCCGACGGCGCGTTTTGGCCATCCGGATGAGTTCCGTTTCCTTGTTGACTCGCTGCATCAGGCGGGCATCGGCGTCATCATGGACTGGGTGCCGGCGCACTTCCCCAAGGATGAATGGGCGCTGGCCAAATTCAATGGTGGCGCGCAGTACGAACACCCAAACCCCCAGCTGGGTGAGCACCCCGACTGGGGGACGTTGATCTTTGACTTTGGCCGCAACGAGGTCAGGAACTTCCTGGTGGCCAACGCCCTCTACTGGTTTGAGGAGTTCCACGTTGACGGGCTGCGGGTGGACGCCGTGGCGTCAATGCTGTATTTGGACTACTCGCGGGAGGAAGGCCAGTGGAGCCCGAACCGTTTTGGCGGCCGGGAGAACCTGGAGGCAATCACTTTCCTGCAGGAGATGAATGCCACGGCCTACCGGCGCAACCCCGGCATTGTCACCATTGCCGAGGAATCAACCGCGTTCCCCGGCGTCACCTCGCCCACCAGCGGGGGTGGACTCGGCTTCGGCATCAAGTGGAACATGGGCTGGATGCATGACTCGCTGACCTACATGGCCGAGGATCCCGTGAACCGGGGTTGGCACCACAACCAGATCACGTTCTCCATGGTGTACGCGTTTACGGAGAGTTTCCTGCTGCCGATCAGCCATGACGAAGTGGTGCATGGCAAGGGCTCCCTGCTGCGCAAGATGCCAGGCGACAGGTGGCAGCAGCTGGCCAACTTGCGGGCCTATTTGGCATTCCAGTGGGCCCATCCGGGAAAACAGCTGATCTTCATGGGTACTGAGTTCGGCCAGGAAGCCGAATGGAGTGAGCAGCACGGACTCGACTGGTGGCTCGCCGACAACCCGGCACACAGTGCCATTCAGTCACTGGTCAAGGATTTGAACGAATCCTATTCCAGCACCCCCGCCCTGTATGAGCTGGACAATGTTCCGGACGGATTCTCGTGGCTCAACGGCGGAGACACTGCCAACAACATCGTCTCCTTTGTCCGCTGGGACAAGGATCGCAACCCCCTGGTGTGCATCTTCAACTTCGCCGGCGTTGCTTACGAGGGATACAGGGTGGGTCTCCCGTCGGCCGGCCTGTGGCAGGAGCTGCTCAATACAGACCTGGCCGCATACGGCGGCTCCGACGTGAAAAACACGGGGGAACTGCAGGCCGAAGAACTTGCCTGGGACGGCCAAGAGGCCTCGCTGAGGTTGCGGGTGCCGCCACTTGGTGCACTGTATTTGTCTCCCGTGGGCCGCTAGAAACCGGGACCTGAAGGACACCTGCCCGCCGTTTTGTGTTCCCGGCGGGCAGGTGCTATTGTTAGTACTCCGCTGAACGAACGGTTCAGATCCGGACCAGACCAAACCAAATGGCCTCGAAAAAAGGCTCAATGGGTTATGTTCAAATGAGAGTTTGAATATCGGCTTGGAATCAAGGATTTGACTTACTGGTATTCATGC